>NZ_JBBCJO010000008.1 GCF_037190085.1 Gemmatimonas aurantiaca | reverse complement strand
CGGCCGACCATGGTCGGCCGATGACCGGGTGCCGGGTCGTTCCGTATCGCCTCCCGGAGCGGGATGAGTATCGAGTTCATCATCGCGATCATCAGTATCGCATTGCAGTGCACGGCCATGGCGGCCGCTTGGACGCTGGGTGGTGCCATACGGTGGCGTCGCGCGCGGTGGTTCACCGCCGTGACGTTCACTGCCGGCTGCTACAGTGGCGCGAACGCCGTCGCGGCCTGGCAGGGCATGCACGGCATCAATTTCGACTGGGTCATGTCCACCAATCTCGTGGTGGCCACGGTCCATGCCGCCACGTGGCTGATCTTCTCGTTCATCGACGATCAGGGGCGGTGGCAATCGGTGCCGTCCACCGTGCGGTGGGCCAGCCTGCTGTGTATCGCGGCGACTCTGCTCTCCGTGGTCACGGGCGTCGTGCAGGTGTCGCCGCCCCTGGAGGTCCACCTGCCCAGCCTGGGAGTGGACATCCTGCACCCCCAGTTCAACATGACCGGCACGCTGTTCACGCTCCTGCCGTTCACGCTCTTTTTTGCCAGCGCCTGGGGCTACGTGCGACGGGTGCGGGCCGGGGAGCGGGGCGCCGGCGCCATCCTCCTGGGATTCGGCCTCTTTCTCCTCTTCTCCTTCGAAGAAGCGGCCGTGGCGATGGGGTGGATCGATTTCATCTATCTCGCCGACCTGGGATACGTCGCCGTCATCGCGCCCGTCTCCTGGCAGATGCTCAGTGCGTTCCGCGACGATGCCAATCAGCTCGATCAACTGTCGACGCATCTCGCGGACGAAGTGCGGCATCGCACCGAGGAGCGCGACGAAGCCCGGCGCGTCCTGCTCGAGCAGGAGCGACTGGCGGCGCTCGGACGACTGGCCGCCGGTGTGGGCCACGAGATCAACAATCCCCTGCAGTATCTCCGCTTCAATCTCGAAGAACTGCGCGATCACGAGGCGCTGGCGTCGGACGCCGAGGCGCAGATGGCCATCACGCAGGCCTTCGAAGGGGTCGATCGCATCAGACAGGTGGTGGAAGGACTGCGCACCTATGTGCGACCCGGTGCCGACAAGATGGTGCCGCTGGACGTGCGTGAAGTCGTGCAGGCGGCCATTCGTGTGGCGGCGCCACAGTGGCGACAGGGCGTCACCGTGGCCACGCAACTGGATGCCGTCCCCCTCGTGAATGGGCATGAAGGCCGTCTCGTGCAGATGGTCCTCAATCCCCTCGTGAACGGGGCACAGGCCATGCTCGCCCGCGGGGACACCACGCGCATGACGCTGACGGTGACCACCCGGACCGGCGCCGACGGATGGGCGGAGATTGCCGTGGCCGATCAGGGCACCGGTTTTGCCTCCAGCGTCATCGCCCGGCTCGGTGAGCCCTATGTCACCACCAAAGCCACCACCGGTGGTACGGGGCTCGGTCTGTTCGTGGCCCGGGGCATCGTGGAGGCGCACGGTGGAACCATCACCTTCCGCAATCTCCCCAGCGGGGGCGCCTCGGTGCTGGTGCGGTTGCCGGCCGTGCCGGCCCCCAAGTCCGTCGCCGACCGGCGCACGCCGCAGCCGCTGGCGCTGTTGCCGCGCAACACAAAACCTCTGCGGGTGCTGCTCGTGGAAGACGATCTGGCCGCGCTGCATGCGCTCGAGCGTGGGCTCGTCATCGAAGGACTCGAGGTGGTCGGTCACGCGAATGCCCGCGATGCGCTGACATGGCTGGGGACGAATACCGTCGATCTCGTCGTGACCGATCTCATGATGCCCGGGATGTCGGGTTCGCAGTTCGCGGCACGACTGGCCGCCAGTCATCCGGGGCTGCGCGAACGGTTGGTGGTGCTCACCGGCGGAGCCGCGGCTCCCGAAGAAGAAGCGCTGCTGCGTGATCCCGGCGTACTGGTGCTCGGCAAACCGATCACGCGACAGGAGCTGGCATCGCGCCTGCGGGCGCGTGTGGCCGAGGCGGTCGTCGCGCACAACGTCGTCGAGGTCGCGGCAGAGCCCGTTCCACCGGAGCCCGCTGCCGCCGGGGCTCTCTCGTAAACCCTTCCGGACATCCTCGGTGTCGCATGGCCAACGACTTCCGAGGATTCCATGCTTCCGTCATCACTCCAGTCATCGCCGATGGCCGTGACCTCCGTGTGCGCGGCCATGCGGCGGCGCGGGGACCGCACTTCGCGGCGGTCTGCGTTGTCTCCCCATCTCCTGTGGGCGCTGCCCTTCGTCCTGGCATTCCCGCCGACGCTGCCGCTCACCGCGCTCGAGGCGCAGTCCGTCGAACAGTCGCGACCGCGCACGCGCGCGCCGTTCGGCATGCTCAACACCATATGGACCCGCTCGGCCGATCGTGCGGTGCTGGGGGTCACCCTGGGCGCGGGATCGAGTGCGGACACGGCGGGTGTGCGCCTGGAGTCGGTCGAGGTCAACGGACCCGCGGCCGGGGCCGGTCTGCAGGCTGGTGACGTGCTCACCGAGATCAACGGCGTGTCGCTCAGGGTGGCCAAAGAAGACGCCGAGGATCTCGCGCTCACCGGACTCGCGCAGCGTCGTCTGCAGCGGGTGCTCGCCAAAGCGAAGCCGGGTGACGATGTGCGTCTGCAGTACCGGCGCGCGGGGGCGGCCCGGTCGGTGACCCTGAAGACCGTGTCGGCGGCAGATCTCGAGCGTGGTGAAGTGCGGCGTCTGAGCACGGCGGCCAGCCGCATCGATGAGTCCGGCGGACACATCGGCGTGACGATCGGCGGCGCGGGCACCGTGCGCGACACGCTCGGGCTTTTTGTCAGTGCGGTCACGGCGGCCGGCCCCGCGGAGCTGGCGGGGATCGTGGAAGGGGAGCGGGTGGCCGCGGTGAACGGCGTGGACGTGCGTGTGCCGCGGGAGGACGTGGAGGACGGCCGGAGCCGCGCTGCACGCGTCGAACGGTTCGTCCGCGAAGTGCAGAAGGTGGCGCCCGGTGGCACGGTCACGCTGCGGGTGTACGGCAATGGCCGGTACCGTGAGGTGCCGGTGAAGGCGGTGAAGGAGGCGGAGCTGCCGGGCAGCGGCATGCGCTTCGAGTTCGGTGATGGCCTGAATCGTCGCGTGCGGATCGTCACGCCGCGTGGCGGGCCGAGTGGCAGCGTCGAGCTCGATGGTCTGCCCCTGCGGGAATTCATGGACGGCTTCCGTCGGCAGATGCAGGAGCGGATGCAGGAGCCGATCCAGGACGGGTTCCGGGACATGGAAATCCGGGTCCCTGCCCCCTCAGGGACGGTTCGTGTGATCCCGCGGCGGTCTTCAACGACCCTCTGAATAGCGCAGGTGGGACCATTTCCCCCGATTTCCACACGGCTGGTCACACGGATGCAACGCTGGACAGCATTCTGACGTTATCTTGGCGGATTCCCCCAACGATGCCCCGGTACGAGCCGGGGCATTGTGCCCTCTAGACCCGCCGTTCGCACCGCGAATGCCAGCCATTGCTGCACCGACGCCCGCGCGCCGGTTTTACATACAGCCCGCCATCTCTCCTCGCGTGGCGTTGCTCCTTCTCACGGCCCTCGCCGCCTGCAAGGAGCAGGTACGTCAGCAGCGCCCGACACCCACGGTCTCCGTCGAGACGGCCGTCAAGGGGCCGTTGCCGTACGTCGTGTCCGCGAACGGACAGGTCGAAGCGAACCGCACCGTCGCCGTGCAGTCGCTGGTTTCGGGACAACTGACCCGCATCGCGATCGCCGAAGGTGACGAGGTGAGTCAGGGGCAGGTGCTCTTCGAGATCGATCCCCGTCCGTTCCGCGCCGAACTGGCGCGGGTCGAAGCCACGCTCGCCCGTGACGAAGCCACGCTGACCCGCGCTCGCGCCGATTCGGTGCGGTTCGCGGAGCTCGCCAAGGACGGCTACGTGACGAAGCAGCAGCTCGATCAGGCGTTTGCGGAAGCATCGGCCCTGACCGCGACGGTGGCTGCCGACCGGGCCTCGCTCGATCGGGCCCGTCTCGACCTCGAGAACACGGTGGTGAAAGCCCCGATCTCCGGTCGCACCGGTCAGCTGCTCTTCCGCGCCGGCGCGCTGGTGCGGGCCTCAACGGATCAGCTGGTCACCATCAACGAGTTGCGTCCGGTGCTCGTGCGCTTCCCCGTCCCCGAAAAGGACTTCGAGGAGATGCGCCGACGGGCCGGCGTGGACAAACCGCTGGCCGTGCGTGTGACGCCCAACGGCATGGACAGCACCAAGTCCATCCGGGGTACGCTCACCTTCGTCGACAACCAGGTCGACCGGACCACCGGGGCGGTATTGCTCAAGGCGCGGGTGCCCAATGAGGACCGGGCCCTCTGGCCGGGGCAATTTGTTAACGTCGCCCTGCAGCTCGACGTCGAATCCGGTGTCGTCACCGTCCCGTCGGTCGCGGTCGTGACCACCGGGACGTCGTCGTTCGTGTACGTGATGGAAGACCACAAGGCCAAGCGCACGATCGTGAAGCTGGGGCGTCTGGCCGGGTCGGTGGTGCGGATCGACAGCGGGCTGGTCGGCGGTGAACAGGTGATCATCGAAGGGCAGACCCGACTGAGTGACGGAGCCACGGTGCAGCTGCGCGGCGAGAACATCAGCCCGCGCAATGGTGATGCCGACGGTGGACGTCGCCAGGGCCGGAACGGCGGTGGTGGCAATGGTGGCAGTGGCAACGGCGGGGGCAACGGCAGTGGTGGTGGCAACGGCGGTGAGGCCAGCGCCAACGGTGGCAGGCAGTCGGGAGGCCAGGGAGGCCAGACGCGATGAGTGAAAAGCGGCAGCAGCAGGATGGGACAGGGGAGGGGACCGGCGAGCCGGTGGAAGGCATGAACATCAGTGAGATCTGGATCCGGCGTCCCGTCATGACGACGCTCGTGATGCTGTCCATCCTGATCTTCGGTATTCTGGCCTACCAGCGACTGCCGGTCAGCGATCTTCCCACGATCGACTATCCGACCATCACGGTCTCCGCCGGTCTGCCCGGGGCGAGTCCGGAGGTCATGGCCACCTCGGTGGCCACGCCGCTCGAACAGCAGTTCGCCACCATCTCGGGCATCGACAACATCACGTCGTCGAGTTCGCAGGGCAGCACGAACGTCACGATCCAGTTCAATCTCGATCGCGACATCGACAAGGCCGCCGCCGACGTGCAGTCGGGCATCTCCAAGGCGCTCCGTCAGCTTCCGCAGGGCATCAATCCCCCGTCGTACAACAAGGCCAACGCGGCCGACGCGCCCATCGTGATGTACTCCCTCAACTCCGACGTGCTCTCGCGCACGGAGTTGAACGAGTACGCCGAGACCTTCATCGCCCAGCGTCTGAGCACCATCACCGGCGTGGCGCAGGTGCAGGTGTACGGATCGGCCAAGTACGCCGTGCGGGTGCAGCTCGATCCGAGCGCGCTGGCCCAGCGTGGCATCGGTATCGACGAAGTCCAGCAGGCCATCAACACCGGCAACTCCAACTCGCCGGCCGGCGTGCTGATGGGCCCCAATCAGTCGTTCACGCTGCAGGCCACCGGCCAGCTCAAGAACGCCGCCGAGTTCCGGGCGTTGGTCGTGGCCTACCGCAACGGCACGCCCGTCCGCCTCGGCGATCTGGGCAACGTGTTCGACGGGTTGCAGAACATGCGCGGCATGAGCGAGCTCAATGGCCGCTCCAACATCTCGCTCGCCATCATCCGTCAGCCCGGCGCCAATACGGTCGCCACCGCCAAGGCGGTCGACGCCGAGATGCAGGAACTGCTGCCGCAGTTGCCGCCGAGCGTGCAGGTCGAAACGATTTTCAACCGGGCGCTCAGCATCGAGCACTCGGTGTGGGACGTGCAGTTCACACTGATGCTCACCGTCGCGCTGGTCGTGATGGTGATCTTCCTGTTCCTGCGCAACGTCCGCGCGACGATCATTCCGTCGCTGGCCCTGCCGTTCTCCATCATCGGCACATGCATCGTGATGTACGCGCTGGGGTTCAGTCTCAACAACCTCACGCTGATGGCGCTCACCCTCGCCGTCGGGTTCGTGGTCGACGACGCCATCGTGATGCTCGAGAACATCGTGCGTCACATGGAAATGGGGAAAGGGCCGCTCCAGGCGGCACTCGACGGCTCGAGGGAAATCAGCTTCACGATTCTGTCGATGACGCTGTCCCTCGTGGCCGTGTTCATCCCGCTGCTGTTCATGCCGGGACTCGTGGGCCGGTTGTTCCGCGAGTTCGCCGTCACGATCGGTGTGGCCATCCTCGTGTCCGGCATCGTGTCGCTGACGCTCACGCCGATGCTGGCCGCCAAGTTCCTCAAGGGCGGTGAAGGACACGCCGAGGCCGAGGGCAAGTGGCGTTCGGTGGAGCGCATCTATCAGACGACGGAACGCTGGTACGTGGACTCGCTGGGCTGGGTCATGCGGCACCGTCCGCTCACCATGCTGTTCAGCGCGCTGACGCTCGGGGCCACGGTGTTGCTCTTCATCGTCATTCCGAAGGGCTTCCTTCCGTCGGAAGACACGGGACGTCTGCAGGGGTCGGTGGAGGGACCGGAGGGCATCGGGTACGACGCGCTGGCGGCCAAGGTACGCGAGGTGGGCGCCATTCTCACCAACAATCCCAATGTGAAGTTCGCGCTGATGTCGGTCGGCGGCGGACCGGGTGGCGGCAGCAACAGCGGCCGCATCCAGCTCACGCTCGTCGATCGCAGCGAACGCCAGCACGTGGACCAGGTCATGCGCGAACTCACCCGCGCGACCTCCACGGTACCGGGTGTGCAGGTGTTCTTCCGCAACCCGCCGCCGATCAACATCGGCGGACGGCGTGGCAACTCCGCGTATTCCGTGTCGCTGCAGGGTGCCGATATCGCGGAGCTCTACACGTCGGCGCGCGCGCTCGAGCAGCGCATGCGCGAACTGCCGCAACTCGAGAACATCTCCAGCGATCTGCAGGTGGGCAATCCGCAGGTGGCCGTCACCATCGACCGCGAACGCGCGTCGGCACTCGGCGTGACGGCCAGCCAGATCGAAAACGCCATGTACAACGCCTACGGGCAGCGTCAGGTGTCCACGATCTACACGCAGGTCAATCAGTACCAGGTCATTCTCGAACTCCTGCCCGAGTTCCAGCGTGATCCGGCTTCCCTGAGCCAGCTGTTCATCCGTTCCAACACCGGCAATCAGGTGCCGCTCGGCGCCGTGGCCACCTTCACCAAGGGTGTCGGCCCGCAGTCGGTGCAGCACAACGGACAACAGCCAGCCGTGTCCATCTCGTTCAATACCCGCCCCAATGTGGCTCTGGGCGATGCCGTGAACGCGGTGCAGCACGAAGCCGCGGCGGTGCTGCCGACGGGGGTCACGGCCGTGCTGTCCGGCGACACGCAGGCGTTCGCGCAGGCGCAGAGCGGTCTGCTCGCGCTGCTCGTCGTCGCCATCTTCGTCATCTACGTGGTGCTCGGCATTCTGTACGAGAGCTTTGTGCATCCGCTCACGATTCTCTCGGGTCTGCCCTTTGCCGCCGTGGGCGCGCTGGCCACGCTGATGATCTTCGGCAAGGATCTGAGCGTGTACGCCTATGTCGGTGTGATCATGCTCATCGGTCTCGTGAAGAAGAACGCGATCATGATGATCGACTTCGCGATCGAGGCCGAGCGCAATGAGGGGATGAATCCCACCGAGGCCATTCTCGAGGCCGCGCGGGTGCGTTTCCGTCCGATCATGATGACCACGATGGCCGCGCTCATGGGCACGCTGCCCATCGCGATCGGCTACGGAGCCGGCGCCGAATCGCGCCAGCCGCTCGGTCTGGCCGTCGTGGGTGGTCTCGCGTTCTCGCAGCTCATCACGCTGTACGTGACGCCGGTGGTGTACACCTATCTCGATGGGTTCGTGAAGCGCGGGGAACGTCGACGGGAGGCCAAGGCGGCGAAGGCCGCGGCGCGTCTCGAGCCGGTGGCAGTGACGGGCGACTGATGTAAAAGGACGGCGCTGCGCGCTTCTGTTTCAAGAGGGAGCAGGAGGGAGCTGATCAGAACGGAGATCGATAGGAACAGCTATTGATCTCCTCCCTGACCAGCTCCTCCCTGCTCCCTCTTGATACAAAAGCGCGCAGCGCCCTCCTCAAAACTCGATTTGCGTCCCCAACTCCACCACTCTATTTGGCGGAATGTTGAAGAAGTCCGTCGCCGACCGCGCGTTCCGCGCCATGATCGAGAAGATGATCTTCCGCCACTTGGCCAGCGTGATCTTGTCGCCCTGCTTCCCGGGAATCGGAATCAGTCGCTCGCGACCGAGGAAGTAACTGGTCTCCATGGGCTTGCAGCGGATGCCCATCTGATCGACCACCTCGAGGATCTGCGGCACGTTGGGCGTCTGCATGAAGCCGTACGACGCGATCACGCGCCAGAACCCGTGGCCCAGCGGCAATACGCGCACGCGTTCCGATGCGCTCGTCTCGGGAACGTCGGCCGTCTTCACGGACACGAGCAGCACCCGTTCGTGCAGCACCTTGTTGTGCTTGAGATGATGCAGCAGCACCGGCGGCACGCCGTCGTCGTTGCCCGTCATGAACACCGCGGTGCCGGGCACCCGATGCACCTTCGACTGCGCCACACCGTCCAGGAACAGGCCGATCGGCATCGTGCCTTCGGCCAGGCGCTGCATGAGCAGGGCGCGCCCCCGCTTCCAGGTCAGCATCAGCACGAAGAGCACCACGCCGAGCACCATCGGCACCCATCCGCCGTGCGCGAGCTTCACCACATTGGCGCTGAAGAAGATCAGGTCGACCACGAGGAAGAGCAGGGTGAGCAGCAACGCCTGCCAGAGCTCCCACCGGAAACGGATGCGCGCCACGAGGAAGAAGAGAACGCTCGTGATGAGCATGGTCCCCGTCACCGCGATGCCGTAGGCCGCGCCCAGTGCCGACGTGTTCTTGAACATCAGCACGATGATCAGACAGCCCACCGCGATGAACCAGTTCACCTCGGGGATGTAGATCTGCCCCTCTTCCTTCTGCGAGGTGTGTTTGATCTCGAGACGCGGAATGAAGCCCAGCGCGATACCCTGTCGGGTCACGGAGAAGGCGCCGGAGATCATGGCCTGCGAGGCGACCACTGCGGCCAGCGTGGCGAGGACCAGCAGGGGAAGCAGCATCGCCCGCGGAGCGAGCATGAAAAACGGATTCTCGGCTGCATCGGGCATGCGCACCAGCAGCGCGCCCTGTCCGAAGTAGTTGAGCAGCAGGGCCGGGAAGACCATGGTCAGCCACGCCACGCGGATGGGCCGGCGACCGAAGTGTCCCATGTCGGCGTAGAGCGCTTCACCGCCGGTGATGACGAGCACCACGGACCCCAGCACGAAAAACGCCAGTTTCTCGTGCGCCTGCACGAAATGCACGGCGTACATGGGGTTCACGGCGGCGAGGATCCACGGGGACTTCAGGATCTCGACCACACCGAGTCCGGCAATGACCGCGAACCAGAGCAGCATGATCGGCCCGAATGCCTTGCCGATCAGATCGGTGCCATGGCGCTGCACGAGGAACAGCGCCGTGAGAATGATCAGTGAGAACGGAACGATGAAGTGTTCGAGTGTCGGATAGGCGACTTCGAGTCCCTCCATCGCGCCCAGCACGGTCATGGCCGGCGTGATGATGCCGTCGCCGTACAGCAGCGCGGTTCCGAAGAGCGCCAGAGCCACGAAGACACCGCCCTTGCCGAAGCTCTGCGGCGTGCCGCGCGGAAAGATGAGCGCGAGCAGGGCGAAGGTGCCGCCTTCGCCGCGGTTGTCGGCCCGCAGCACGTAACTCACGTACTTCACGGTGACCACCAGCGTCAGCGCCCACACGATCATCGAGAGGATGCCGAACACATTCTCCCGGGACGGATCCAGTCCGTACAGCGGGCTGAAACACTCCTTGATGGAGTAGAGCGGGCTGGTGCCGATATCCCCGTACACGACGCCAAGCGCCGTCAGGGTGAGGATGGCCAGCCGTTTGCCGGTGGGATGCTCTTCGCGATGATGTTCGCCGCCGGTGGCTGCGGGGAACATGCCGGTGCTGGCTCTGAGTTCCGAGCCCGGTGCGGCGTCCATGGCATTGACCGCACCCGGTTCCTGCACCGGGCCGGTGGGGTGGCGAAGCGGTTCGGCAGAGCGTCGACTCGGCTCGTCCGGAGGCTTCACGTCGGGACTGCTCTCAGCTGAAGATCCGGCGTCCGATGAGGGAGACGGAGGGCGTTGTTCGTCGGCCATTCGTAGTGGTGAGACCCGACAAATGTAATCACCGCCCGCCAAATGGAATGCTCATTGTGAAAATCCGGTCGACCAATGCCGTGGTCAGGCGCTCCTTCCCCTCGGGAAGGAGCCACCAGACCGGATCTTTCGCTTACAGTTCGCGGCCCACCAGCACCGACAACTGGGCCCGGGCAACACGACTGTCCAGACGCGCCTGGATCAGCGCCTGCCGCGCCTGATTGAGCGTGGTCTGGGAGGTCAGCAGATCGAGCAGGGTGGACGCGCCGAGGGCATACCGCTGCTGCTGGACCCGCAGGTCCTCCTCGGCGGCGGCGATCGCGGCCATCTGGACCTCGATCCGGGCCATCGCGTTCTGCAGGGAGCGCATCTGCGCCGTCAGGTTCTGACGCGCCGCCAGACGGGCATCACGCGCCTGCGCCTCGGCATTGCGCAGCGCCACATCGGTCTGCACCGACTGCTGCTCGCGCACGAGGTTGTTGAACAACGGATAGGAGAAATTGAAGTTCAGATTCTGGCGATTGGGGTCGTTGCCGCCGATCATGAACAGATTGCCACCCGAAAACGCCTTGGAGCTCTGGGTATAGGTGTAGTTGTACGTCATCGACAGCGTGGGCATGTACTGGGAGCGCTGCGAGCGCCGTGTGGCCTTTGCGGCCACCACGTTGGCTTCCGCCACCTGCACGGCCGGCCCCTGATTGACCAGCGCCTCGAGCTCCTGCTCGGTGGGCATCTGCGGGAGCACGTCGAGCGTGTCCTCGGGCGCCGCCGTCACGGTGACCGTCGAGCCGACGACCCGGGTCAGCGCCGCATTCGCCACCCGCAGGTCGTTCTGCGCCGTCAGCACCGCCAACTGGGCGTTGCCCTTCTGGATGGCCGAACGCAGCGAATCGGACTTGGTGGCGACGCCGGCGGCCACCCGGGCGGTCGAGGCCTTGAGCTGCTGTTCCGCCTGCTCCAGCTGCGCACGCGCCGCGGCCTCCGATTCGCGCGCGGCGAGTGCGGCGTAGTATTGCTGCTTGACCTGCAGCGCCGCATCGAAGCGGGACTGCACGATCGACGCGTCGGCCACGTCGGACGTGGCTTTCACCCGGGCAATTTCCTGGAACCGCCGTCCCCCGTCGAAGAGATCGAGCGAGGTCTGGATGCCGTTGTTGTAGTTCCACGGATTGCCGGTGAGTGGCACCAGCTGTCCCTGGAAGAACTGCACGCCCTGGGTCCGTCCACTGGAGGCGGTGAGGTTGAGCGACGGGATGAAGGCGGCATAAGCGGCGCGGCGGGCGGCCCCGGCGTTACGCTCCAGTCCCCGGGCCACCACTACATTCGGCGCATTGCGCTGCGCCTGCTGGATGGCCTCCGTGAGGGTGATGACGCGGGCACCGTCATCTGGAACGGCAGGGGGCTGAGCGCCAAGCGGGGCGGCCACCAGGACCGCCCCGACCATCGCCGCACCTGCATACTGACCAAGCTTCACCGGACTTCCCCTCTGGCACGCGCCGCACTGTCGGCCATGCGTTGGTTGCGCTCGAGCAGTCGGCGGAATCCCGCCACCTGGGTACTGTCGAACGTGTTCATCATGAGTATGCGCGCGCTGTCCCGGAGCGAATCGAGTGAGGGGCGCACGATGCGCATGATCTCACGCGAGCGGGTCTTGCGCCACTCCCATACCGAATCGACGACCCGACGCTGGGCATCGTTAAGAGCGAGTTCGTGATCGAGCTCGTCGAGCATGGCCTGCTCGTCGGTCACCCGGGGCACGACGGGCGTGGTGACCGCCCGTTCGGCGGCAAAACCCACGGCGCCTCCCATGAGGAAGGCACCGAGGAGGAACATGATGGCGAGCGACTTTGGACGGGGTGCGGACACGAGCAACCGCGGCGGCTCAGTAGTCGAGCGGATGCAGATACCGTTCCGGAGCGTCGGCCGGCAGATGCGGACGCACCCGCGTCAGCATCACGTCATCGAGCGGCTGCGTGGATTCGACCACTTCGCGCGCCGCGAGTTCGCGGGCTCGCGCGTTGGCGGCCTGGTCCCGCACGAAGGTGGCGCCAGCGGCCAGCAGCGCCAGGGTGGCGGCAATGAGGCCGGCCGTCCGGAGATCGGCCGTGCGCAGCTCCGAGAACCCGCTCCACCACGTGGGACGCAGCTCCTGCACCTTCTGACTCAGTCGCTCCGACAGCGACTGCATGATGCGCTGCTCCTGTTTCGCCCAGAAGGCGTCGTCCTGCGGGGCCGCATAGTGCGTCCGCAGCATCGCGGTCACCTGAGGATCCGCGCCCGGGCTCCGCCCGTCGTCGTTCCGTGTGACGTTCATTTCTCACTCCGAAGGTTGCTCAACTGGCGCCTCAGATGCGCCCGAGCGTGATGCAGGTCGGAGCGCGCTGTTCCCTCGGGGATTCCGAGCAGGGCACCGATTTCTGCGTGTTTATAGCCCTCGACGTCGTGCAGCACGATGACCGCGCGTTGCCGTTCGCCAAGAGTGTCCAGCGCGCGCATCAGACGCGCACGCAGTTCATCCGATTCCGCGGGATCGCGGTGCGGAGACGACAGCGTCTCCGGCAATTCGTCCGCATCGCGCACCTTGCGGCGACGCGCGATGTCGAGCGCCGCATTGGCCACGATCCGATGCAGCCACGCCCC
Source organism: Gemmatimonas aurantiaca (assembly GCF_037190085.1). Classification (NCBI taxonomy): domain Bacteria; kingdom Pseudomonadati; phylum Gemmatimonadota; class Gemmatimonadia; order Gemmatimonadales; family Gemmatimonadaceae; genus Gemmatimonas; species Gemmatimonas aurantiaca. Next base: position 75,292 of record NZ_JBBCJO010000008.1, on the reverse strand, counting down.
GAACGCCTGCTCGGGACGGAACCGCTCCAACGCCCGGAAGGCATGCAGAAATCCTTCCTGCACTGCATCCTCGGCGTCGTCATGTGACAGGACGATCGCCCGGGCCACTGCGTAAGCCCGGCGCTGATGACGGCGGACGAGGCCCGCAAAGGCCACGTTGTCCCCGGCCTGCGCCGCCAGGACCAGCTCCCGCTCCTCGAGCGCCTCGGCGGAAACCGGACGCTCACCGGCCATGGACGGCCCCGTTCCGACCGGCCGATCGGCCATGTCGGGCACGACCCGGCCCCGCCGGCCCTGATCGGGCGACGCGAGCGGAATCGGGAGGGAAAGGACAGTCACAGGATCGGGTAGGGTCACCCGATTTACGCATCGCCGGAAAACGTCGTTGAGGATGGGGGAGTGACACCGGCCAGGCCCAGCCGGTCGGCATTGGCCTGCATGGCCGACAACACACGCTGGATGTGCTCGTCGAGCGGCACCCCCAGCGCCTCGGCGCCCTGTACGATATCGTCACGATTCACGCCGCGCGCGAATGCCTTGTCTTTCATCTTTTTCCGGACCCCGGCGACGTCCACATCGCTCACCGCCCTGGACGGCTTCACCAGCGCACAGGCCGTGATCAGCCCCGTCAGTTCATCCACCGCGAACAGCGCCTTGGCCAGCGGTGTGACACGGGGCACCCCGCAGTACGCCGCATGCCCCAGCACCGCCTCGCAGATGCTCTCGGGCCACCCCAACGCCCGCAGATGGCGCACCCCCTCCGCCGGATGTTCGACATCGGCAGCCTGCGAAGCGTTGGGATACCGCTCGTAATCAAAATCGTGGATGAGACCGGTGACCCCCCACAGCTCCTCGTCCTCCCCCAGATGCCGCGCATAGGCGCGCATCGCGCACTCGACGGCCAGCATGTGCTTGCGGAGGGATTCGGAGCCGGTCCACTCGTGGACCAGGCGCTCGGCTTCAGGACGGGTAGGCACACCCACACAATGGCGCGTGGGCAGAGGTCAGACAACTCCTCGGATGGGGAGGAGGGCACTGGTAGGCTTGGAACTGCGGGAGCTGGGACTACGGGAGCTGGACCTACGGGAGCTGGACCTACGGGGCCCGTAGTTCCAGCTCCCGTGGTGCCGTGGTTCTCCGTAGTCCTAGCCCCCGTTTTTCCAGCTCCCGTTTCTCCAGCTCCCGTGGTCCTAGCTCCCGTTTCCCCAGCTCCCGCAGTTTCCCGTAGTCCTCCGCAGTCCTCTGCAGTCCTCTGCAGTCCTCTGCAGTCCCCCTAATGCGCATCCGCTTTCAGCGGCACCGCTCTTCCCGTCTTCCAGATCAGCAGCAGGGGCAGCGCGGCCACCAGCAGCAACCCCGAGATCAGGTAGATCCGCGAGAACGCCATCACACTCGCCTGGGCGCCGATCTGGCGGTCCAGCAGCATCAGCGCCTGCTGCTTTGCGTTGTACGGATCGATCCCGCGGGCGATGAGGCCGTGGGTGAGACCGTTCACGCGCTCCAGGGTGGCCGGGTCGTAGATCCCCGCGTGCTCCGTGAGCACGGCCTTCTCGGTCCTGGTCAGACGCGAGAGCAGCGTGGCCATCGTGGCGATGCCCAGCGAGCCGCCGAGCTGGCGCATGAGATTGAACATGCCCGTTGCCTGGCCGAGCTTGTGCATCGGGATGCCCGCCACGCTCGCACCAGTCAGCGGGACGAAGATACAGCCCAGTCCCACGCCGCGGATGATGAGCGGCCAGAACATGTCGTGCTGACCCGCGTCGAGTGTGATCCGCGACATCTGCCACATCGACAGGAGGAACATGAAGGAGCCGAATGTCACCAGGAGGCGCGCGTCGATCTTGCTGCCGAACCGGCCCATGATCGCCATCGTGATCGCCGACGCGATCGCGCCCGGCAGGATCACCATGCCCGTCTGCTGCGCGCTGTAGCCGTGCAGCGACTGCAGGAACACCGGCAGCACGAACACCGAACCGAAGAGCGCCACGCCCAGGAAACTCCCAAACAGCACGCCCGGCGCGAGCTGTCGTGACTTGAGCACGTGGAAGTCGATCACCGGTTCGTCGATCGTCAGCTCCCGCCACACCAGCAGGATCGCCGCCACCAGACTGGTGATCGCCAGCACGGTCACGAAGCGCGACTCGAACCAGTCGTAACGTTCACCACGTTCCAGCATCCACTGCAGCGAACCCACCGCCACCGCGAGCAGCACGATGCCCAGCACGTCCACCGTCTGCGCGCGCACCTGGTGCGCCGCGTCCTTCACGTACGTCCACACCATCAGCGCCGCGATCAGCCCGAGCGGCACGTTGATGTAGAAGATCCACGGCCACGCATAGGCGTCCACGATGAACCCGCCCAGCGTCGGACCGATCGTGGGGCCCACCATCACCCCCACGCCGAAAATCGCCTGGCCGATGCCGCGCTCGTGTGGCGGAAACGCTTCGAACAGCGTCGTCTGCGCGGTGGACAGCAGCGCACCGCCACCGAGTCCCTGCAGCACGCGCCAGAACACCAGTCCCCACAGGGACGTCGCGGCGCCGCAGAAGAACGAGGCGACCACGAAGATCAGGATCGAACCCGTCAGATACCGCTGCCGCCCGAAAAACGCCGACAGCCAGCTCGACATCGGGATGACGATGACGTTGGCGATGATGTACGACGTACTCACCCACGCGATCTCGTCGAGCGTCGCGCCGAGGGTGCCCATCATGTGCGGAATCGCGACGTTCACGATGGACGTGTCGACGAGCTCCAGCACCGCCGCGAGCGTCACCGCGATCGCGATGAGATACTTGTTCTTGTACGGATCGTCGGCCACCGCCTGCGCCGTCCCCGAAGCACGGGGCGTGGCAGGCGGTGCAACCAACGCCGGAGGATCCATGACGGTGGTGCTCACGCGAGCTTACCGCACCACCACGTTGGCGAGCGCCGACATCCCCGGACGCAACGGCCGGTCCTTGCCGAGGTCCTTCGTCACGCGGATACGCACGGGCACCCGCTGCACGACCTTCGTGAAGTTGCCCGTGGCGTTGTCGGGCGGCAGCAGCGCGAACTTCGCGCCCGTTGCCGACGCGATGCTTTCCACCTCGCCTTCCGCCGACGCGTTGTAGGCATCGATTTCGATGTCGACCTTCTGACCCACGCGGATGCGCGCGAGCTGCGTCTCCTTCATGTTGGCCGTCACGAAGATGCCCGTATCGGCGACGATCGACATCACCGTCTGTCCGGGCTGGATGAGCTGGCCCAGCTCCACCTGCTTGCGCGAGACGACACCGGCCACCGGCGCCTCGATGGTCGCGTACGACAACTGCAAGGCCGCGTTGTCGCGCGCCGCCTCGGCGGCCGCGAGACGGGCCTGCGCGAGACGCACACCGGCCTGCGCGTTGGCGATGCCGCTCGTCGCCGCCGACACCTGACGCTGCGTGGCATCGAGATTCGCCACGGCGGCGTCGTAGGTGGCCTGCGCCGCGTCGAGCTGCGCCGCACTGATGATCTGCTTGGCCACCAGTTCTTTCGCACGCGTGAGATCGGCCTGCGCCCGGACGAGTTGCGCCTTGGCCGCGTCCACCTGCGCGGCGCCCACATCGCGCTGGCTCGACGCGGTGCGCACCACCGTGGCCGCCTGACCTTCGATGCCACGGCCACCGGCCGCCGCACGCGCGGCCGCCAGGTCGGCCTCGGCCTGCGCCAGTTTCACTTGGAGTTCACGCGTGTCGAGCTTCACGAGCACGTGCTTGCCATCGACATGGCCGTTGTCCACGGCGTCGATCGCGGTGACATACCCACCGACCTTGGCAACGACGGGCACGATGTGGCCATCGATCTGGGCGTTGTCGGTCGACTCGTGCGAGCGACCATAGGACCAGCGTTGGAATCCCCAGATCCCCACGCCGATGACGGCGACGATCGGGATCAGCAGACGGATATTCGGGCGAGACATGAAAAGGAGTTCTGAGTCGGGTGTTTGGGGTCGCGAGCCGAGACGGGTTGAGAGTCGTGCGTCGCGAGGGGTGTCGTGTGTGAGGAACCGGTAGCGGTCAGGGAAGCTTCTGCGCTTCGCCCATCGCTTTGGCGAGGGACACGCGCGCGCTCTGATACGACGCCAGCGCGTCGTTGCGCAGCGTGCGGGCCTGATTGAGCGACAGCATGGCGGTGATCACGTCCGCATTGCCGGCGACGCCGGCGCGGAAACGTTCCTGGGCCTGTGACACTTCCTGTTCGGCCAGACGCAGGCGTTCGGCAACGGCGTCCACCTGTTCCCGCGTGGCGCTCAGATCGAGCAGCGCGGCGCGCACTTCGAGGGAGCTCTGCGCCTGCAGATCGCGCAGGCGCGCTTCCGTCTCGCGGGCGGCCGCCACCTGCTCCTCCAGACGGGACTCGCGACGGAACCCGTCGAAGACTCCGATCGAGAGCTGCACGCCCCACGTGTAGGTGGGAAGCAACCGTTCGTAATTGCGACCGACCACGCCGTGGTCCATGGTGAAGCCGAGCTGCGGTGCGCGCTCCCACCGGATGGCCTTGGCCGCTTGCTGCTGCGCGAACTCCTGGGCCTTGAGCGCCTGCACATCGGCGCGGGTGTCGAGCGCCGCAGTGAGCGCCTCGTTGGCCGAAGGCAGCGCGGTGAAGAACGGCAAACCCGCCAGCGAGTCGGCCAGTGTCAGCGGGGCGTCAGCGGCCACGCCCGTCACACGCTTGAGTTCGAGCAGGGTGCGGTCCCGTTCATTGCGGGCGATGATGATCTGGGCGCGTACGTTCGCAAGCTGCGATTCGGCGCGTGTGACATCGAGCGCGATTCCGACCCCCGCCTGCAGTTGATCGCGGGCGATGCGCAGCAGGTCCGCCGCCAGCGTGGAGTCGGCCTGGCGGGCCGACAACTGCGCTTCGGCGCGGGCCGCGCGTACGTAAACGGCCGCAGCGGTCGCGGCGGCTCCCTCTGCCTGCGCGTTCACGTCGGCGCTGGCGGCCGACGTGCTGGCCTGGGCCGCGCGCCAGCTCCCCCACTTGCCGAGATCGAACAGCGGCGCCTGCACCCGATACCGTAAATCGACCGTCGGAATCGGACCGAGGAGTTCGCCGTCAGGGCGCATCATCGGCTCGCCCGTGACCGGATTGGCGAACGCAAACCCGAACGTGGCCGTGTTCATCGTCCGTCCCGACTGGATGACCGCGCCGGCCAGATCGGGGAAGAGAGCCCCGCGCCGCTGCGTCGCACGCGCCTCGGCCTGTTCGACGCGGGCCCGGGAAATCTCGATCGCACCGTTCTGGCGGGCAGCGAGGCGGGCGGCATCGCCCAGCGTGATGCGGGTCGGCGTGGTCGGGGCGGTCTGTGTCTGCGCGACGCCGGGCCACATCAGGAGGACGAGCGCGGCCAGCGCCGGAATGGCGCCGGCGCGCCGGAAAGAGGGTGAAACAGGGGCGGGGAGCGTGAGCTGCCGATCGGTGCCGGATCGTGTCCGGTCGCCGTCGTCCTGCGATGGTAGATTGCTGTATTGCATGGTGGACATGTAGAAGACGCTCACGGTTTGAGAGCGTGCAGGAAGAACTCGATCATTTCCTCGAGTACCTGTTCGTCGGCGCCGAGCTGGGGGTGAAAGGCGCGGTTGTTGCACCAGGTGCTGTGGGAGATCCAGATCGCCGAGTACATGCGGGCGGCGATCCTGGGATCGACCGGCCGGAATTCGCCGCGGGCGATGCCCCGTTCGATGATCGCGGACATGAGACGTCGTCCCCGCGCGATGACCTCCTGGGTATAGAAGGCCATGAGGTCGGGGAAATGGACGAGCTCATCGTGGACGAGACGCTTGATCAGCCGCACCCGTTCGGTGCGGTGGAATTCCCAGGTATGGATGGCATGTCTGCGCAGAGCTGTTTCTGCACTGTCGCCCTTGTGCGCCTCGTGTGTCGCCTCTGCTTCCGTCAAAGCTTCGATGATCGTGGAGCGGACCATCTCACGAAACAGGGCTTCCTTGTTGGGGAAGTAGAGGTAGATGGTGCCTTTGGCGACGCCGGCGCGTTTGGCGATATCGTCGAGGCGGGTTCCGGCGAGGCCATGTTCGGCGAACTCGTGGAAAGCCGCATCGAGGATCTGTTGTGGTCGCTCCTCCGGCGCGCGTCGGCGCGTGGCGGGCGAATCTGAAGCACTGGTCACGGTCTGTTGGTTCAGTTACTGACTGACTGGTCAGTCTGAATACGAATCAAGTGGCAATTGGTTTCGGATGCAAGTGGGTGATTCAGGGGCCGCAGTCGTGGGTTGCGGGAACGTGGGTGTAGAGAGGAACAACCGTGTAACGGGTCGCGTGACCTGGGACCCGGGCCCCATAACCCGGCGGTTCACCCCCCAAGCCCACCTCTCACGGCCCGAAACTCGTCCAGCCGTTCGCTTCCCCCAAACCGCCTCCCGTTGCAACCTCTAAAGGTCGCCCCGCCATGCGAGGTCGACGACAACCGGCTGATGTTCCGACGGGTAGCCATTGAGGACTTTGACGGCCATGGGCACCAACGTGGGTGGCGTCAGCACATGGTCGATACGTACCTGAAAGCGGCCGGCTCGCATGGTGTTGCCGAACCCCCAGCCGACCTCGGCGAAGGCATTGGTCAGGTCGCCCCAATCCCGCTTCAGAATGAGGCTGCCGTAGGGGAGATTGAAATCGCCGGCGACCACGAAGGCGCTATCCGCACGTGAGACGAACTGGGTGGCCCGCCGAGAATCCGCCCCTCGCACCATCATCGACGTGGTCAGCTGACTGAAATCGAGATTCCGGGCGGCCCAGAGGGCGTTGCGCGGGCTTTCCAGGTGGAGGCTGTAGATCGGAAGCAGGGCGCCAGTGGGCAGTTCGACCTCATACCGGAGGACGTTACCGAAACGCCCCACAGTGCCCGTTCCCGTTCGGACCGCCGTATGGAGGGTATCCACCCGCCGCAGGGGATAGCGGGAGGCAAAACAGAACTCGGGTGTGATGTGGAGGCTGACAGGGGCACGCACGCGCAGGCTGTCGGCCACGATGGTCTTGCAGTCCTGGAGAAGGACCACGTCGGCTCCCCACTCTGCCAGATCCCGCCGCAAGGTCGTGGCGAGCAGCGCCGATCGATCCGTATTGTAGGTCACGATCCGGAGCGCCCGCCCGCTGACATCCGGTGTTCGCCAGCGCGGTAGCTCGAATCCCGAAACGAATATCGCGGCCACACTGGCTCCCACTATCGCGGTCAGCAGAGTGGGAACGCCCAAAAGCAGGGCCGCGGTAAGCAACAGAGCCCATGGGATCAGAATCCATGAGCGGGGCGCAAAAGCCAGCAGCATGCCCAGGCGCGAATTGTCCGCATCGAATTGAAAGACCACGGCCAGCAGGATCGTGATGCCCGTGGCCAGCCAGATCACGTAGCGAGGCCATCGAAACGCACGGCTCGGTGAGGTGCCTTCCGGCATCATGACTGTGGCGCCCGCAGAACGGGCTCGGGCGGAGCGTTGCCGGACGGTGCGTTTTTCAGAAGCTGCAGAAGCTGCGCTTGGTCGTGCCGATGCCGCGGACAGCACCCGGCCGCACTTTCTGCAACGCACGCTCGCACCGGCCGGTGCGCCCTCAATGTGAAATACTTCGCCGCAGGGGCACACAAGATTTGCCATGGTGTTTCCGTTTCCCGGGCTCACAATACAGAAGCGGACTCGATATTACCGAGCCCGCTCCGAATCGACCTCATACACACTCGGCCCAAGCCGCCGGGGCGATCTCAGCCGACCGTCGGGGCCTCGATCACCAGCGCGCTCGTGTGCTTCGCTTCGGCGCCATGGCCCGCGAACTTCGAGTTCGTCCACAGCACGATCCCGTACAGGATGGCGCCGATGAAGATCGCGCCCCCGATGAGCCCCATGAATGCCGCACCCATGTCGCTATTCTGGGCGGCGTGCTTGTCGTGTCCAGCCATGATCCGGTGGAGTGAGAGGGAAGGTCAGGCGGCGTCGGCCACGCGGACCGATACCATGTGATCATTCTGCACGATCGTCGGCAGGATCTCCAGCCCCTGGGTCACCTGGCCGAACACCGTGTGCACGCCGTTCAGATGCCGGGTGTTGGACTCGCTCAGCACCAGGAAGAACTGGCTGCCGCCCGTGTCGCGTCCCGCGTGCGCCATCGACAGCGCCCCAATCTGGTGGGTGTGCGGATTGCCCTTGGTCTCGCACGGGATCTGCCACCCCGGGCCGCCCGTGCCGATGCGACGGTCGCCGGCCGGCAGGTCGCGCGAATACGGATCGCCACCCTGGACCACGAAGTCGGGGATCACACGATGGAACTTCACGCCATCATAAAAGCCGGAGTTGGCCAGCTTCTCGAAGTTTTCGACGGTCTGCGGCGCTTCGCCGCCAAACAGCTCGGCGACCAGCGTGCCTTTGTTGGTTTCGATCGTAGCGATCTTGGCCACGGAATTCTCGACGGTTGAAGGAACAGAAGTATCCCTGAAAACTAGCCCGATGCTCCTCAGCCGTCGATGCCCGCGCTCGGACACACATCCGCCAGCACGCACCGATCGCACGCCGGTTTGCGCGCGAAACAGACGCGCCGGCCGTGCCAGATGAGCAGATGGCTCAACAGGGCCCACGATTCACGCGGAAAGAGCGGCATGAGTTCCCGCTCGATGCCCACGGGGTCGGGTTCGCGCGTGAGACCCAGCCGACGGGCGAGTCGCTGCACATGAGTGTCCACCACGATGCCTTCGTTGATACCGAAGGCGTTGCCGAGTATGACGTTGGCGGTCTTGCGGCCCACGCCGGGCAGTGGCACCAGTTCCCCGATCGTGCGTGGCACCTCGCCGTGATGATCCCGCACCAGCGCGCGGGCCATGCCGATGAGATTCTTCGCTTTCGCGCGGTAGAATCCCGTCGTGCGCACGATCGCCTCCACCTCCTCCGGTGGTGCGTCCTGCAGTGACCCGGGGTCGGGAAATCGCGCGAAGAGCTGCGGGGTCACCATGTTCACCCGCACGTCCGTGCACTGCGCGGACAGGATGGTCGCACACAACAACTCGAAGGCATTGTGATGATCGAGTTCGCAATGCGCATCGGGATACTCCGCGGTCAGCCGCTCCAGCACGATCGTGGCGATCGCCTGCTTCTCCGCTTTGGTCTTCGGACTCCGCGCCACCGGTGCGGCGCGCTGCGATGGTTTCTGGCCGAAGGTCTTCGCGGTCCGGCGCGGTCGTGGCGCCGTGGGGGACGGAGTCGTGTCCTTGGGGACGGCAGCCTTCCGCGTCGTCCCCGGCTTCTTCACCGAGAGCGGTTGACGGGGACCATTGCCGGATCGGGCCATGGGTGTGGTCTCAGTGCGTGTAACGTGTGTATAACGGGCGTTCAGTGCGCAGACGGCGATGTGGACGCAGACGCGGGCGCGGACACAGACGCATGGTTCGACAGCGTACGACGCGCGCGGGCGAAGGCGAGCACGTCGTCGGCGGAACGGGTGTTGAGCACGTTCTCCGGCGTCAGCCATCCTTTGCGTGCCACGGCCACGCCCAGTTCGAGATTGTCGAACCCCTGCGGGGAATGCGCGTCCGGTCCGATGCTCACCAGCGTGCCGTGCTCCCGGGCCACGCGGCAGGCCTGCCAGTCGATGTCGAGACGGTGTGGATCGGCATTCAGTTCCACCGCCACACCCACGGCGCCGGCTTTGGCGATCACGGCGTCGAGATCGATGGCATAGGGCTCACGCGTCAGCAGCAGACGGCCGGTGGGATGGCCGAGTATGGTGAGATGCGGATCGTCGAGCGCCTTGAGCACCCGGTCGGTCATCTGGCGCGCGTTCATGCCGTAGCGCGAATGGATGGACCCGATGACGAAGTCGAATCGCTCGAGAAACGCCGCGTCGTAGTCCACCCGTCCGCAGGGCAGAATATCCGCTTCGATGCCCTTGAGCACACGGAAGTCGATGCCGTCGGCGGCATAGCGCGCGTTGAGGGCATCGATCTCGTCGTGCTGCCGGAGAATGGCGTCACGCGCGAGGCCGCCAGCATACGTGTTCGACTGGGAATGATCGGACACCCCCAGATACCGCAGACCACGCGCCTGTGCGGCCGCGGCCATCTGTTCGACGGTCGCCCCGCCGTCGCTGTACTGCGAATGACAGTGCAGCGCTCCCACCAGGTCCTGTTCGCCGAGCAGCGCCGGCAATGCGCCCTGTGCGGCCGCTTCCACTTCACCCGTGGCTTCGCGCTGTTCGGGGGGCACCCACGTCAGTCCGAGGCGGGCGTACCACTCCGCTTCATCGGCCACCGGGATCAGGGCGCCGGTGGCATCGCGCACTTCATCCCCCACGAGCGTGAAACCCCGTGCAGCCGCGTGGTCGGTGACCTGTTTCACATGCGCCGCGCTGCCGGTGGCGCGCCACCAGGCGAGCGCGAACTGGTCGGCACGCACGCAGTGGAGATCGACATGGGCACCGTCATCGAGCCGGAGTGACAGGGTGCGCCCGCTGCCGCCGATCACTTCGCGGACACCTCGCATCTGCGACAGCGATTGGGCGACCACGCTCGGACTGCCCCGCACGGCGACGACGAGATCGATATCGCGTACCGTCTCCAGACGACGGCGAATCGATCCGGCGATCTCGATCCGCAGCACGTCGGGGTGCGATCGCAGCACCTCCGCGATGCGCGCCGCCTCCGCGCGGGCGTGCGACCAGAGCACCGCCGCACCGGTGGCCCGGAGGTCGGCAATGCCCTTGAGCACCCGCTCCGCCGTCTTGTCGCCGAAGCGGGGCAGCGCCGCGAGCCGGCCATCGCGGGCGGCCTGCTCGAGGTCCATGACGGTGTCGATATCGAGGCCGTCATGAATGGCCCGGATGCGCGCCGGTCCGAGCCCAGGAATGCGCAGCATCTCCAGCAACCCTTCGGGCGTCTCCTCCTGGAGCCGCTCCAGCAGCTCGGAGCCATTCGATTCGGCCAGCTCCTGTATGACCGCGCGGGCTTCCCCGGAGAGAGACGTCAGCCCGTCGTCCTGCGGGCCATCTCCCCGTCCTTCCCCGCCGTCCGGACTGGCCAGACACTCGGCCAGTTCCCGATCGCCCAGATTTCCCACGACGCGGGCCGCATGCTGCATCGCACGCACGCGGTCCTTTCCGGCATCGTGCAATTCGAGCAGGGTGGCAATGCTGCTGAGCGCATGCGCGGCGGTCCGACAGAGCATGACTGCAATCTATCCGCTCATCGGCCGCAGTTCTCCTACCCTTCCACCCCGGCCACGCTTTTCATCTGCCTGACGAGTGCCACCATCTGTCCTTCCGTCAGATCCAGTTCGTGCTGTCCGGCCGCCGGGTCCAGCAGTCCCTTGCGCATGCCCACCGCCACGCGGTTCTGATACCGGACCTTCGCCAGCAGTTCCAGCGTGACCTGCCGCAGCCCATGGTATCGCCGCTTCTCCGCATTGGCGCGGCGATACCGCTGGTGCAGTTCGTCCGGCCGCAGGTCCCGCGCCAGGGCGAGCACATCGTCACTCGTCCGTCCGGGGATCACGCCCCGGTCGGGGATGCCGCTGTTCGTCCAGTCGCTTTCGGCGAAGAACAGCCGTCCCACGTATTCGACGCCATCGTGCGCCGTATGGAGTGTGATGCGGATCTCACGATCGTCGATCTGGATCGTGCCGAGCGGGGTCTGGGTGACGGAACCGAATGACGCCATGCGGGCAACTCCGGACGCGTGCCACCACGCGTACTATCTCGAGGTCTGCGGCGTGGTCTTCGCCAGGAAGGTTCGCAGCGCCGCGAACAGGGCTTCCGGCTGCTCGACGTACGGCACATGACCACAGGCGTCGAGGACCACGAATTCGGCGCCCAGACACTCCGCGGCCGCCTGGGCGGAGGCGAGGGGAATGGGATCCGAATTCCCGTGAACGACGAGCACGGGGCAATGGACGGCACAAAGCGCCTCGCGCAAATCGAAGTCGCCCAGGCTGTTCCAGATGGACTGCTGGACTTTGCCGGTGACGCGGAACGGGGTGAGCGCCGTGGCCCGCGCGGGATCGTGGAAATATCCCGCCACACTCAGCTCGAAACTGCGTTGCCGGTACGCCTCCGGATCGCGTTCGCGCAGTCCCGACGCCGCCAGTTCGGCGCGCATGCCCTGGATCACCTCCCCCCGCCCTCGCGCGGCGAGGGTTTCCTCGAACTCGTTCCGCCAGCTCCGCGTGATGGGGGCCGGAGAGATGAGCACCATGCGCGCCGGTGCCGGCAGTGATGCGTCCGACGTGCTGCGGATGGCGTAGAGCATGGCCAGCAGCGCGCCCCAGGAGTATCCCACGAGGGTAGGGGGGACGAGCCCGAATTCGTGGACGAGTTTCCCCAGATCCCCGACCTGGGTTTCCCACGTGATGGGCGTCGGATCGTCGGTCTTCGACTGTCCGCCTCCGCGCTGGTCGTACGTGTAGACACGATAGTCCTTGGCCAGCTCCAGCATCTGCGGATACAGATAGTCGTGATGCGCCCCGGGGCCGCCGTGCAGCAGCAGTAACGGCGGAGCGGAGGAGGGGCCGTCGACGCGGTAGAAGAGGGAAGTGGAAGGGGAGAAAGGCATACGTGGTTACGGGAGCTGGACCTACGGGGGCTGGACCTACGGGGAACCACGGTACCACGGGAGCTGGACCTACGGGAGCTGGACCTACGGGAGCTGGAACCACGGGAGCTGGAACTACGGGAGCTGGAACTACGGGACCGGCTCACGGGAAGTTAGTGCGACATGTGCATCCGCATGTGAGAGCGTAGTTTCCGTAGGTCCAGCTCCCGTGGTTCCAGCTCCCGTGGTTCCAGCTCCCGTAGTCCCCGCCCCGTAGCCCCAGCTCCCTTCTCCTTGCCTTCCCTCGGCTATCGTCGCTCCACGCCTTCCTCTTCGTCCGCCGAGTCCGGCGCGTTTCGGGTCGTGCCCGATGGGCGCGCGGCGCGGGGGGCGGTGCGGGCGTTGGCGTTGCTCGTCGATCGCATCGTGACGCTGGGGATGGCCGGTGCGGGGGATGCGCTCGAACGCGCGGCGGTGCGGGATGCGCTGCGGTCGCTGGCCGCGCGTATTCGCGAAGGGGCGATGCTGTGTCGCATTGTCGACGGGCAGTTCGTGCTGGCCGGTGAACCGGTGGACCCGGGACTCACGCGTGACGATCCCTTGCTGGCCTCGCTGCTGCAGCGGGGGATCGCCCTGGGTATAGGGGGGATCACCGTGCGGCAGGGCGCGGCACCGGGGGAGCTGTTCACACTGGCGTCCATGCTCGCCTCCTCGCCGCGCAGCCGGGAAGCGCCGCCGTTTTCCAGTGATACGCCCACCACGATGAGCAGCATCACCGGCACCGGCGGAGGCAGTGGCCTCGCCGGTGCCGAATCCGCGTCGCGCGAGTTGTTGCGCTCGTGGAGCGTGCTGGTGACACCCGCCGACGTGGCGTCGGAATACCGACTCGAAACACCGGCCGAGGGGATCGCCGCCATCAATGCCACCCTGCCCGAGGGGATGACCTCGTCGGTGGCGGCGACGGCGCTCACCAGGCTGACCGCGGCGCATGGGGATGACGCCGCTAATCATGCCGTCGATCAGCTCGTGCAGGTGCTCGATGACGCCGAGTACCGGGGCGATGCGCATGTGGTGGAGGGCATCGCGCGCGCGTGTGTCGCGCAGGTGCATGCGGTGGGAACCGGCGGGACCCGGCTCGCGCTGGAGCGACTGCTGCGTCGTCTGCAGCATCGACGCACGCTCGAACTGATCGGCGAACGGTTGCCGCATGTGCCCGATCGACTGATCCTGCTGGAGCTGTTCGCGCGCGCCGGCGAGATCGCCGTCGAGATTCTCGTCAATCAGCTCATGCGCGTCCAGGACGCTCCCGCCCGCCGCGCCTATTTCGACAGTATCGTCTCGCTCGACCTCGGCGCCACCTTGCTCTTCGAACTCGTACGCGATCCACGCTGGTATGTGGTGCGCAACGCGGTGGCCCTGCTCGGCGAGATGGGCGTGGAATACGCCGACACAGCGATGTTGCCGCTCGTCACGCACGAAGACGATCGCATTCGCATCGCCGTGGCCCGTGCCCTCATCCGGCTGGGCAGCGCCAAGGCACTGGCCGGACTGCACGGACTGATCGACGATCGTAACGCCGAAGTGCGCCGCATCGCCGCCGCATCGTACGGACTCACATCCAGCGCCAGCGGCAGTGTGCGTCCGCCCGCGGCGCGGCTGGCCATGGCCCTCGAACGCGAAACCGACGAAGACGTCGCGCTCGAAATGCTGGCTTCATTGGGGCGACTCGGATCCGCCGACGCGGTGCAGCGTCTGCTGCGTATTGCGCTGCCCCCGCAGCAACCCCAGGACGGCAGTGAACGACCTGCGCCCAGGGAGTCCTATCTTCGCGTGGCCGCGATCGAATCGCTGCTGCGCGCCCGCGGACAGGCCGTGGTGCCCGCGCTGGAGAGTCTGCGCAATGATCCCGATCCGGACGTCGCTGCGGCCGTGGCGGCCGCGCTGGCCACGTCGGCACGACGCCCGGAAGGGTGGGGATGAGAGACGACCGGATCCGGCGTCGTTGACCCTTGGGCCGAGAGACGGCCGGATCCGGTTATTGACCCTGGGAATGAGAGACGGCCGTATCGGGCTCCCTTGACCCTTATCGGTCGGTGAAATCGGTCGTGCTGGTCACCGCCCGGCATGTTTCCGCGATGAGCGTCGCGGCGCGGTCGAGGTCTTCCAGCGACACCATCTCGTTCGGCGAGTGCATGTAGCGATTCGGGATGGACACCAGTCCCGTGGCCACACCACTACGTGCGAGTTGCATGGCGTCGGCATCGGTGCTGGTGAACCGTCCGGCCGCATGAATGGAGAACGGCATCTCCAGGCGTTGCGCCGTGTCGGCCAGCAGACGGTATACCACCGGCGACACCACCGACCCACGCGTGAGTACCGGACCACCGCCGATGTTGTGTTCGCCGATCTCTTCTTTCTTCACGCCCGGATGATCGGTGGCGAACGTCACGTCCACCGCGATCGCCATCGTGGCTTCCTGCGAGTGCGCGGCCACCCGCGCGCCGCCGCCGGTGTAGCCGATCTCCTCCTGCGCCGTGGCCGCGGCCACCACGCGGGCATGACCGGGGTTTTCCGCGTAGCGACGCAGAGCTTCGAGCACGACGAACGCACCGATCCGATCGTCGATGCTGCGCGACACGATGCGATGATTGGGCATGTCCATGGCGCGTGAATCGATCACGCCCGCGTCGCCCACCTGCAGCAGCTCCAGCGCCTCGGCTTTGTTCTTCACACCGATGTCGACCCACAGATCGGTGATCTTCGAGGCCTTCTCGCGCTCTTCCGGCTTCATGAGGTGGATGGCCTTCTTGCCGATCACCCCGAACACCTCGCCGTTGCGGCCCAGGAAGCGCATGCGCTGCGCCACCAGCACCTGCGGATCCCATCCGCCGATGGGTTCGAAATAGACGTAGCCGTTGTCGTCGATGTGCGTGATGATCACACCGATTTCGTCGATATGACCGGCCAGCAGGATCGTGGGAGCGTTCGCGCCCCCGCTGCCTTCGACGGTGGCGTAGGAGTTGCCGATGACATCGGCGCGGATGGCGGTCGTGAACGTGGCCGCTTCAGTGCGCCAGACGCGCGCCGGCGCGCCCTCGAAGCCCGACGGGCCGGGCGTGTCGAGCAGGCGCTTCAGAAAGACGATGGAGGAGTCGGAGAGCATTCCTGAAATATACGTGGTAGGTTCAGGCATGATCTTCCTCCTCATCGGTATTGGACTTGGCGCCGGGATTCTCTCGGGGGTGTTCGGAATCGGCGGCGGCATCGTCATCGTGCCGGCCCTGATCTACCTCGCCGGAATGTCGCCCCAGCACGCCGCCGGCACTTCACTCGCGGCCCTTGTGCTCCCCGTCGGCGCGGCGATCGGCGCGATGACCTACTACCGCAACGGCCATCTGCACATTCGCGAGGCCCTGTTCATCGCGTTCGGCATGGCCATCGGCGCTTACCTCGGCGCGTTCATTTCCAACCACATAGACGCGGAAACGCTGCGCAAGGCATTCGCGGTACTTCTGGTTTTCACGGCGGTCAAGCTCTGGCTTGGGTGAGGACAGAGCTCCGACTTTCAGACGGGGTCAGAGGTGAGAGATCAGTCGGTCAGAACTGAGACGGCTATAGAGGAATGAGAAATCAGATGACCTACGAGATGAGAGGTCTGAGCACTTCGTCCGCGGAGTGGGTACTGACGCGAGGGATCGCGTGTTGCGGGGCGCTTCGCGCCCCGAGGGCCCTGCGGGCGCCCAGGCAGGAAGCCGGTGACACGCACGATCCCCTCGACCACCAGCGCTCAGATTTCTGACCTCGTGGTGGTCTGATCTCTCATCATTCGATCGCCGTCTCAGTTCTGACCGACTGATCTCTGACCTCTGACCCCGTCTGAAGATCTGAGGTCAGAGGCCAGAGTCCCTCACGTGACCCGCAGGGCGTGTCTCCTGTCGATCGGAGAAAACAGCGACGGATTGAAGATGCGCGCCATCGCTTCGATGCCATCGACAATGCGCGGCCCGGGGCGGGTGGTGAGACCGTTGGCGTCCATGGCCCAGACGATGCGGTTGGCCGCCCATGCCCATTCGGGACGCGCCAGACAGGCGCGCGCTTCCGCGGCCGCCGCCTGCACGCCGTAGCCGCAGGGCGCGAAGATCAGGATCTCCGGATCGGCCGCACGCAGCGCGTCCATGGAGACCGGCACCGAATGCGCGCCCGCCACCCCCAGCACGTCAATGCCACCGGCGCGCTTGATCTGTTCCGGGCCCCAGTGCCCCGCCAGATACACCGGCGATGTCCACTCCACGAGCGCCACCCGCGGACGTGGCGCCTTCGCCGCCTTGAGCGTCTCGTGCACGTGCTTCACGCGATCGTGCAGTCCCGCCAGCAACTCCTCGGCTTCGTCTGCCGCATCGAGCGCGTCGGCCACCGCACGGATATCCGCATAGATGCCATCGAGCGACGTGCCGCCCAGCGTCACCACGTTCGGCGTGGGGGAAAGACGCGAGGCCAGCGCCCGCACATCGGTTTCACGCACCGCACAGACATCGCAGAGCGCCTGTGTGAGCATCAGGTCGGGATGCAATGCGCGGATCTTCGTTTCGTCGAGCGTGAACAGCGCCAGCCCCTCGGCGTGCTGTGTCCGCACCGCCTCGTCGATGGCCGCCGGATCGTGCGTGTCCGGCAACGCCCGCTTCGTGACCCGCGCCCGCGAGCCCACGACATCGGGATAGTCGCATTCGTGCGTCACGCCCACGAGCGACTCCGTCGCGCCGAGCAACGCCACGATCTCCGTCGCCGCCGGTAACAGGGAAACCAGTCTCACGTCATCGTCTCCAGCTCATGTCCGCTCGTATCTGCCCGCATGGGCCCGTACGGCTAGTGTCTGACCGTTCCCTCGTACACCGCCTTGCCACCCACATAGGTCGCCAGCACCTTCGTCTTCAGCACCAGTTCCACCGGTACGCGCATGATGTCCTGATCCAGCATCACGAAGTCCGCGTACTTCCCGGGTGTGATCGAACCCAGCTCCTTCTCCTGGAACCCCGAATACGCCGGCCAGATCGTCATGCTGCGCAGCGCATCCTCGCGCGACATCTTCTGCTCGGGATACCAGCCGCCTGCCGGCCAGTCACGACCATCCTGACGCGCGATGGCCGCGTGGAAGGAGATGAGCGGATTCACCTCCTCCACCGGAAAGTCCGAACCGTTCGGGATCACCACACCCGTCTGCAGCAACGACTGCCAGGCATACGCACCGTACAGGCGCGTGGGGCCGAGACGTTTGCCGATCCAGTACATGTCGCTCGTCTGGTGACTGGCCTGCATGGACGGAATCACCCCCAGCTGCGCGAAACGCGGGATGTCGTCGTAATGCAGGATCTGCGCGTGCTCCACGCGGAAACGATGATCCACGCGCGGCGCGAGACCGAGCGCTTTTTCGTAGGCGTCGAGCACCACCCGGTTGCCGCGGTCGCCGATGGCATGGGTGTTGACCTGAAAGCCGGCCCGGAGACCCGCCTCCGCGACATCCTGGATGTGCTGCGGCGCGCTGAGCAGCAGACCCGTGTTGTTCGGATCGTCGCTGTACGGTTCGAGCAGTGCCGCGCCGCGTGATCCCATGGCGCCATCGGCGTACAGCTTGACGGCACGCACCCACACCTGTCCGTTGTAGAGCCCCGAACGGGGACCCTGTGCGAAGTAGTGCCGCAGGGCGGCCGAATCGTCGCCGATCATGACATAGAGCCGGAGATTCAGCTCCTGCTTCTGCGCCATGTCCTCGAAGAGATCGATGTTCGCGCGGGAGGCGCCCGCATCATGCATGCCCACCAGACCGAACGAATGCATGCGGGCCACCGCGTCCTTGAGCGCCGATCGCATTTCTTCGCGCGTGAACTCCGGCACTTTCGCCCCGACGATGCCCTGCGCGCGATCGATCAGCACGCCCGTGGGATTGCCCTGCGCGTCCTTGAGGATCTTGCCGCCGTCGGGGTCTTTCGTGATGCGCGTGAGACCCGCGAGACGCATGGCCGCGGCGTTCACGAAACCCGCGTGACCGTCCACCCGGGTGAGCATCACCGGATGATCGGGAATGGCCGCCGAAAGAGCCTCGTGGGTGGGGAAGCGCGTGTCGGCCCAGGCGTTCTGATCCCATCCGCGGCCGGTGATCCACGTGCCCTTGGGCAGGTTCCTGGCCTTCTCGGCTACTCGTGCGACCACCTCGTCGAGACTGCGCGTGCCCACCAGATCCACGGCGCGCAGTTTCTGCGCGAGGCCCGCGAAGTGCGCATGCGCGTCGACCATGCCCGGAATGATCGTGCGCCCCTCGGCGTCGAGCATGCGGGTGGACGCCCCCTTGAGCATCGTCGCTTCGCGCTGGGATCCCACGAAGACGATGCGTCCGTCACGCACCGCAAATGCCTCCACGAGCGGACGGGCATCGTCGGCCGTGTAGACGCGGGCATTGGTGACGATGAGATCGGCGGGCGCCGGCGCGGTCTGCGCCTGTGCACCCTGTGCGGAGAGAGAAGCGGGGTGGAGCAGCGCCGGAGCGAGCAGAACGACCGCGGCCAGCCTGATGCCGCGCGCGGGGAAGGAAAGACGCATCGGAAGGAGTTGGGGAGGGCGAGACACTCCCCAATTATCCTCTCGGCGCTGACTCCGCAACAGCGCCCACGGCTTCGCTACAGATCGTCTGGCGTGAGCCCTGTGTGTTTTGCGAGGCGTGCGAGCATCCGAGGGGCGATCTCCTCGTGATCGTGAAACGTAAACACCGTGTCGGGCCACCCATCCCGGGTCAGCGGTGCGAACTCGTCTCTCGTTTGATCCGCCAGCCGATTCGCTGCAACGCGGCGAGGGCCCGCCGAGCCTTGGTCGCTGGCCATTCACTCATGTGACCACCCAGGTCGTCAGGCGGCGCGAAAATCGAGCGGGAGGAGACTCGGCGCCGATTCTCCGTTTTCCAAGCGATCCGCGAGAACCCGCAGCGCGAGCGTCTGCACCCGCGAGATGGCCTCGTCCTCCGTCGCACCATAGGCGAGCACCCCCGGCAACTCGGGGATCTCGGCGAGGCAACGGCCATCCGCCTCGTGGTCAACTGCAACGGTCAGGTACACGGTAGGCTCCGCGAGTGAAGATCCGATGACTGCAATTTAACGGGGAAGTCCGGTGAAATGACCGTCCCGGGAGCCGGACCTTGCCGCCGCTACCGCCCCGGCGGCATCATGACCGCATCGATGCCGTGGATGACCCCGTTCTTCGCGGCGATGTCGGCCTGGGTGACATGTGCGTTGTTGATCATGGGTGTGCTGCCCATGACCGAGATCTTGGCTTCCCGTCCTTCGACCGTCTTGCGTCCCGTGCCGGCCAGCTTCACCGCATCGGCGGCCGTGATCTTTCCGGCCACCACATGATAGAGCAGCACGCTGCGCAGTCGTGAGCGGTCTTTCGCGAGGGCATCGAGGGTGCCGGGCGTCAGCTTGGCGAACGCCTCGTCGGTGGGGGCAAAGACCGTGAACGGCCCGGGGCCGCGGAGCGTCTCCGTCAGTCCGGCGTCACCCAGCAGCTTCGTCAACGTCTTGAACGAGCCGACCGCGGTGGCCGTCTCGATGATGTCCTTGTCCTGGGCCTGGGCCGCCAGCGGCGACATCGCGATCGCGGCGGCAGTGATGAGGGACCAGTGGCGCATGGAAGGCACTCCAGGCAGAAGTCGGGCCGGGCGGCGCCAGGGCCGGCAGGCGCTGGCGGGCCATCGTGCGGCGCTGGAATGCGCCACGTCGGATTATACCACACGACACTGAACGCGGGTCCAGTGACCGGCACCGGCATCAGGTGCTCACGTAGGACGTCAGGCCGCTTGCTTCGGGGTTCGCACGGAGACTCGAACTTCCGCGCCCGTCTTTCCAAGGTACGCAATCAGCGTGTCCACGCTGAAGCGATCGATTTTCGCACGCAGCAAGTCGCTGATGCGCGGCTGTGAAACGTCCAGCACCGCAGCCCACTCGGCTTGTGTTGTCCCGAACATGGTCAGCCGCTTCCGAAGCGCGATCATGAGATCGGAGCGCAACTGCAAGTTGGCCGCCTCGGCAGGCGCGAAACCCAGATCCGTGAAGACATTACCACTGCCGCGCGTGATCCTGGCCGTCATGAAGTGTGGTCCTCAGCAGGTTGCCCGCTGTCGCAAAGTTCCCGATACCGCTTCTCGCCGAGCTCCAGATCCATTCGTGCGGTTTGTCTTGTCTTCTTCTGAAACGCATGCAGCAGATCGAGCTCCTGGCCAACACGTCGTCGAGCGGCTGCCGGGAAGGCCCGCAGGTCCGCCAGTGTGGAACCCACCCAGTGAATGGGGCGGCGGTGAACCACCGGGAATATATCCGTTTGTATATACTTCCGGCAAAACACCCCGGCTTCCGGGGATCGGACATCCGATACCCGAAAGCTGAGACTCGAATGTCAGTGATCCGTCAGTTGGTCGGTCGATTCGTTCTTTGAGATTTCGGAAGAGTCAAAAGAAAAGGGCGCCCGAAGGCGCCCCTTTCACATCCAGTGGACGGTCAGCAGTGACCGTCCAACGCTGTTTTCGCTCAGACCGACCGGCGGCGACGGGCCACGGCCGCCATGGCCATGAGACCGGCGGCCATCAGCGCGTAGGTGCTGGGCTCGGGCACGGTCGACGTGGCGGCGTTCGCGATCCGGAGACCGTCGGTGGAGCCGTCACCCTGGAGCACGAAGCGGATGGACGTCGCACCCTGATACTGCGCGGCCGACAGGGTGAAGGCCGAGAGGCACGAGCCCGGGAAGCCACTCGACGGGAAAACTCCGTCACCATCGCGGCAGAAACCAGACACTTGGCTGCCAGACGGCACATCCATCAACCAGGAAGAGCTGGGCGCCACTAGACCCGAGAGCGAGTTGTTGGACGCATCCAGGAATTCGTAGCCGAGCAGTTGGTTGTCCCAACCGATGGACCCGGTGATGGGCGCCGAGCCGAGCAGGCTCGTCTGGAAGTGATAGATGGAAGCGGAGCCGACACTGCCGGCGGTGTTGACACCGATCCAACGCGACGTCGGGCCATCGTTCGGGGCCCACGGCGCCGAGGGCGGGTTCAGGATCACCGACGCCGACGCGGGACCGTACGTCGGAACCATCGAAAGATTGAACGCGCTGACCGTCCAGTAGGCGTCGGTCGAGCCGGCACCCACGCCGGTGTTCATGATCTGCGCCTGCACCGAAGTGGCGGCAGCAACGACCAGCGAAAGAGCAGCGGTGACGCGCGAAAGAGACGTGATCATGTGTCGGATGATGAGGACGGCAAACGGAGTTGCTACTCCTTCTGCAAATCCCGGTCCATGGAAAAATCAGGCCGAAGCAATGACTTCCGTGCCAATTGTCACCGGAACGTGATACCCATGTGGCGCGAGCGCCGCAGGGACCGGATAGTCGACCACAAGCCCTAAGGCCTACCCGGCCCGCGCAGATCCACGACGAACGGCCGGTGGTCCGACCCCACATCAGGCGTCACCCGCGCCCGCTTCACCCCGAACCCATCGCGGTCCATACAGCAGCACCGTGAATGGCAACGATGTTTCGGAGCGTGTACAGGCCCCCACCATGTGAGCGCCATCCCAACGAGTCACGTCCAGGCAAGTGCAACGGAAAGGCGGGACACTATCGCGCCGGGAAATGAGATCGGTGGGTCAGATGGTCAGATATTCAGAGGCCGGAGATCAGAACCCAGACGGAGATAGGAAGCAGGATGGAGGAGTCAGATGTCAGAAGTCCGAGCACTGGTGGTCGATGGTGGCGTGCGTGCTCCGGGTCGCAGGCCCGGCCAGCGGAGCCGGTGGCGCGCACAGTCCTCTCGACCGCCAGTGCTCAGATCTCTGACCTCGTAGTTGTCTGATTTCTCATCATTCGATCGCCGTCTCAGTTCTGACCTGCTGATCTCTGAAATCTGACCTCTGTCATCTGATCAGCGAACCAATGATGACGGATTCGAGTAGGCCCAGCCCGAAGTACGCTACGATCACCGTGATGTCGATCATGCCGATGGTTGGAATCACATTGCGCATCGGCGCCAGGAACCACTCGGTGAGCACGTACGACCACCGCCACCACTTCGAGTAGGGACTGCCGCCCACCCAACTCGCGATCACGCGCGCGAACAGCGCCACACGCAGCACGGTGAACGTCCATTTCACCAGCACCGCGATCAGCGAATAGCCCGAGGTGGCGGCGAAGAGCAACATCACCAGCTGATCGCGCAGGAACTGCACGCCGGAGATAAGCAGCAGGCCGCCGATGATGACCGCCGCCAGGGCCCACCAGGGCGCCGAGTAGGGGGAGCCGCCCGCGCGCAGCAGCCGGCGTTCCATGGGCGCGACGAGCCAGGGCTCGACACGCTCACGGATCGTGCGGGCCAGGGGCGAGAACGGCGAGATCCGCCGGGTGCGGACGGCCCAGGAGCCGATGGCGCCGGCGGCGGCGATCGCGCCGGCGGCGAAGACGGCCGGACGCACCACGAGCAGCAGCGCGTCGAGGAATCGGACCACGGTTTCGATCATGCGCGAATAGTACTCCGCTGACCCTCGGGTGATCGCTGCGTGGCCAGATCGATCAGCACACCCAGCGCGATGGACAGGCCGATGACACTCCACTGCAGCGCGGGAAGCGACGCCACGCCCGATAGCGCCTGCAGCGCGGGGAAGAGCGCGAGCACGGCGATCGTCACGCCCCCCAGCACCCACGGAGCGTGACGACCACTGCGCGTGCCCCACCATCCCAGCGGCAGAAACAGCGTCAGCAGCCATGCGGTCAATACGGCGGGCGCGAGCGGATGATGCACGTTCACCAGCGTCTGGATCATCGCCCAGCCCATGGTGGGCTCGAGACGCACCACGTTCGTGGTGCCGGTGACGGGCTCGGTGAGCATCAGCTGCGTACGGTCGCTGTGCCCGATGAGCCGGAGCGGCCGTGGATCGTCGGGGGTACGTCCGGCGAACACCCCGCGCAGCCGCGCGCCGGGCATGGCCAGGCCCCACAGCCAGGCCCGCCGGGTGGAGGAAAAGACCGCGTCGTCACCTTTCTGCGCGAGCATGGCCACCGCCAGGGTGTCGTCCTCACGATGCACGTACACGAACGACCGGGTATTCGTGGCCGTGTCCCGTCCCAGGACGGTGCCTTCGACCGTGAGGGACGACGGCTCGGCGGGTACGGCGATGACCACGGGGCCCGTGCCGCGGTGCGGGAACATGTGGCCATTCACCACGGCCTGACGCGGCTCGCCGTCGTACCAGCCCAGTCCGGGCGAGTATTCGAAGCGGCTGATGTGGAAGCGGTCGGGATCCGGCTCCGGATCGGCGCGGCGGGGACCCAGGGCGAGTGTGGTGATCGTGATGACACCGGCGACCATGGCCAGCCAGGCCGCCGTGAGCCACACGGCCGCCCGCCCCTCGGCCATGACCAGGGCCGGTCCCCAGCGCACCGCCAGCAGACCCACCGCGGTGCCGGCGGTGTTGGCCACCACGTCGGCCAGCGCCGCCGACCGGCCCGGCGGGATGCCCAGTGACTGCAGGGTTTCCACCGTCAGCGACAGCGCCGCGCCCATGAGCAGCGCCCAGGGCCAGCGCACGCGCAGTCTGGCCAGTGCGGCGCCGAGTGGGGCGAAGAGCAGGACATTGCTGACCGCGTCCATCACCCACAGTCCGCCGCAGGCCAGGCACCAGCGGGGCGGCGCCTGACCAAGTTCGATGGCATTGCCCGGCAACAGGGTGGCCGCCAGCACCAGCAGTACGGCGACGGCAACCGCGGCGAAAGAGAGCCGGCGTTTCCGGGAGCGAAGGTTGGTTTGAACCACGCGGTATCACGGTCGAGGTCGGCACAGCGATTGCTCCCATACTCCCGGTGTGAGAGCCGGTGCCACTTCCGTAATACCCGCCCATATGACCGCAAGTGTCAACCCCACAGTTACTTACGACGCGCCTTCGCCGCTCCGGCAGGGTCGGCGCGCTGTATGGGGGTGGGCAACGGCCCTGATGTTGTTGCAGGCATGCAACGGCGGCGACGCACTGGCGCCCGTGGGATCCGAAACCGGGGTGGCCCTTCCCGCCGTGGTGAACGGCACGCCACTCGTCTCCCGGGTGGCGCCCGATACGATCGAGGCCGGGCAGTTGCTGGTGCTCACCGGACAGGATCTGCCCACGACGCTGGCCGGCGTGCGGGTGACGCTGGGGGAC
Source organism: Gemmatimonas aurantiaca (assembly GCF_037190085.1). Classification (NCBI taxonomy): domain Bacteria; kingdom Pseudomonadati; phylum Gemmatimonadota; class Gemmatimonadia; order Gemmatimonadales; family Gemmatimonadaceae; genus Gemmatimonas; species Gemmatimonas aurantiaca. The sequence continues at coordinate 50,540 of NZ_JBBCJO010000008.1, read as the reverse complement.
ACGCCGCTCGATGTGCGCGCCATGAGTGCGACCCGCATGGAAGTCGCGGTGCCCGTGGGCGTCTTCCCCTGCTCGGCGGTGACGGTGAAGCGCCTCGACGTGGCAATGGGCGCGACCACGCTGCTTTCGCAGGACGTGCCGCTCCGCACGGCGCAGCGGATCCTGCTCGAGCCGGGCCAGTCCCTGTCGGGCCAGTCCCTGTCGGCCGGGTCCCTGTCGGATCAGTCGGAGACGGGCGCGGAAACGACCGCGGCGGACGTGTCGGGGTGCTTCGAACTCGTAGCCGCCGGCCGTCCGGACAGCAGCTCGGCGGCCCCACGCTTCGTGATGGCCCTGGTGAATCCCGACACCGACCTCTCCCGTTCGGCAGTGTTCTCCGTGCACGGCATCGGCAGCCCCACCGCCGCCACCACCCGCGTTATCACGCAATCCGCAATCCCACAACTCACCACCCCGGCTTCTCACCTCCAAACCCACACCCCCGAACCCGAAACCCCAACCGCCGACACCCACGGCGCGCTCCTCCAGACCCAGGCCCGCCTCGCCGGCACCCCCGGCATGGCCCGTCGCGGCTGGCAGCAGCGCCGGTCTTCATTCGCCGCCACGCGCACCGAGCGTCAGGTCGGCGACACGGTGACCATGACCGCGCTGCTCAACAGCTGCACGCAGGGGCAGCCGGTGAAAGCGCGTGTCGTGTATGCCGGCACACGGGCCCTCGTGCTCGAGGATGTGAACGCCCCGCGCGCCGGACGCATGGACCAGAGTTATCGGGCCATCGGCGCGGAGTTCGACACGCTCGTCTACCCCATGCTGAAGCGCGACGTCGGCGATCCATTGGCCATGAACGACATGATGGCCGGCGACGGACGCGTGACGATGCTCTTCACGCGTTTCGTCAACGACTCGGCGCCGGGCACTGCCGGGTACGTGAGCGCGTGCAATTTCCATCCGCGCAGCACCTTCGCCGCCAGCAACGAAGATGAAGTGTTCTACGCGCGCACCGCGACACTCACGGAGACCCCCGACGAATGGCGTCGGACGATGCGTGCCACGGTGGTGCACGAAGCCAAACATCTGGCCAGCTTCGCCGAACGACTGGCGCGTGGGATGCCATTCGAGGAGACGTGGCTGGAAGAAGCGACCGCGCGCATCGCGGAAGAGCTGTACGCCCGCCACTTCCCCGGCGGCGGCGCGTGGCGCGGCAATACGTCCTTCAGCGGCAGCCTCGAATGTGAACTGCTGCAGTGCGACGACCGACCGCTGGTGATGTGGCGCCACTTCTCGCAGTTGTACGGCTATCTGCGTGAAGCGGGCACACTCTCGCCGCTCGGCCCCACCAGCCGCAACGACAACAGCTGGTATGCGAGCGGATGGTCGTTGGTGCGTTTCGTGCTCGATCGTTACGTGCAGGACGAAGGAGCCAGTCTGCGTCAGCTGGTGCGCGGTGATGCCGGCCGCGGGCTGGCCGCGCTGGAATCAGTGGCGTCCACGAAATCGGGCGACGTGTTGTCGTCGTGGGCACTGGCGAACATCGGCGTCACCGATGTCGTCGATGTCACCGGCACCGTCAATCGCGCCGGAAGCTGGGACGTGCCTTCGATGTGGACCGGACTCGCGCAGTTGTATGCCGGCGTGTACGACGCCTCACCGCTGCGTAGCGATCGGCAGGTGCTGGGTTCGGAGTTCACGAGTGTGCAGCGCGTAGTGGCCGGCGGCTCGGCGTATGTGGTGCTGGAGGGTGATGGTGCGGCGATGTCGCAGATTGTGCGTGTGACGCCCGGTGAGAATGGGGCGGCACCCGTCTGGAAGGTGGCGCGGGTGCTGTGAGAAAAGCGTCGGCACAAGCGAAGGTGTGCTGTGTGGACGACGACATATGTCCCCGAGCAGGCGCCGGACCGTGTTATATCTCGCAGTATGATTGACTGGAGCTCGTGCACGGTGGTCGAACAGGACCGAGAGCGGTACAGCGGTGCGTGTGCCTGATCTGCAGTACACCGTTGATTTGCTGGCCCGAAGCCGCTTGCAACCGTGCACAGCCTCCTCCGCCGAAAACCCTAGTTAGAGGAAACGAATTGTCCGCTCAATCCCACACGCCCCGAGATGGCGTCGGTGACCGTGCGGAAGATCCGGCGCTGGCACTACGACCCGTTGCTCGCGTCGGGTGGTGTGCGGCAAGTGTCGACTCATCGGAGCCCGGAGCGCGAGACCGAGTTCCGCCAGTGGCTTGCCGCGCTCGAAATCGGCGGCCCAGAATCGGCTGGCTCCGATCCTGGTGCCCAGCGCCCCCTGGGTCAGACCGGCTGCGGTCTTGGCCTGACGGACCATGGCACCGATATCCCGCCGGGGTAGTGGGAGCATTTCCGAATTTCTCGGGAGAATGTTGACGATCGTCAACATTTGGCGCAGTTTGCCGCCCGGCCTTTCAATCACGGCCGTTTTGTATGTCGGCATCAATGTTGTCTTCGACACAGTATTTGCCGGACACTAAGATGATCCTGTGCAGGTCGGCCATTGCGCTGATGCGGGCGCTGACTGCAGGGCAGGCTTTCACTGCGCGGCTGGGCAGCGCAGGAGCTGCTGGTGCAGCAGTTTGATTTTCAGCACCTCATCGACGCCGGGGTCGTGGTTCGCCATGGCGATCCGATGCGGTGCCAGTGTCACATGTCTGCCCTCGCCGGCCCCTTCCTGCAGTTCTACTATGCCGTCCTTGAGGCCAATCGGACCGTGCTGCGGGAGTGCGATATCCCGACTGTCTGGGACCATGGGCGCGACGTTCGATTCGCGGGTGCGCGGCCTGATCTTCGAGGAGCAGGCGCACCTGGGTGCGCCGCTTTGCCACACCGGAGACGACCGGAGGCATGGGGCCATGTCGACATGTCGCAGGTGGTGATCGGGCAGACGAGCTTGTCGTGGTTGCTGGGGCAATGGCGGAAGGGACATCGAGGGCGTTCCCGCCTTGCGGGTCCATTCAGACAATAGGGGGAGGAATGGCCGATCAGACCGTTTGGCCTGTCACACCTGCGGCATCTAGAGCGCGCCCGTGCAGCACTCGCCTGAAGATCGTCGGTATCCGGCTGGCGTTTTTGCGCCAGGGCTCGACGTCGACCTCCAGCGGATGGCGGCGGAGCGTGGCGACCTGGAACTGATGGATCTCGAGCGGCTCTATGGTGCGTGTTGATTCAGCGACCGCGGGAGAGACTGCTGATGACGCGCGGTGAAGGCGATTGCTCGCAATGGCGGCGCTATTCCGTCGGTTACAGGGATCTAGCGATCTCAATGCACGGTCCACAGATTCTGCGCCGCGAGCACCTAGCGCATATGAACTGTCGTTGTCATCGTTGACCTGCAACTCTGGTGAGGCCGTGTGCCTGTCCTCGTTCTCGCACCTACAAAGCTGCTCAAGTACCTATATACCAAAGCGAGAGACGACTGTCTTTTGCTTGTCGATATCGTTCCTGACCGTCCAGGTCCCACCGAGCTGCAACTGGATCTGAACCTGATCTTCAACCCAAGGCCGATTCGGTTCGGGCTTGTCAGCGAGGCTGATTGGTGGTTTGGCTCAACCGGCGCAGAGTTGCTCTTGGAGGCTATCGACGGTAGTGCAACTCACTATTCCGGTGCTAGCACCATACCGGTCAAGTACCGAATGGTCCGTACGCGACCACAAACGGCGGTCTTCAAATTTGGACCCGGAATCAAGCAGAAGACGTCTCAATCGGAAGCCGAATTAACATTCGGGTCCGTGAGCATTCCCATCGGTCACGAGCATAAGTTTGAGACGGAATTCGAGAGCGCCGAACGAACGCTTGAGGCTGTCAAGATGATACATGGAGTGCGATGGGTAGTAAGGCTTCCAAGAGGTGAGAGAGCAATACGCGATTTCTTGCTCGGCAACCTGTTTCTTGAGGCGACATGCGCATGGTCGGCCGCTCCCTTGAAGGGGGTTATTCATGTTCGGCCGCACGACATTCGCCTTTTCAAGCCCGATCAACGACCGGCTTCGAAGGCTGCCAGTCTACTCGCGCGTTATACATGTTGGCGAAAAGGCTTCAAACTTCAGCACACCAGTGGTTTTACCATCAACTTCGAAGTCGCTGAGGCATGACACGCAAGTCTCGCAGTTTACTTGATCGAGAGACTCGGATATTGATCGAGGCATTGGCTGAAGCCCCAGATGATCCGGCGATTCTCGTTAACGTTGCGGATGTCGATCCTCACGATTTTTTCCTGTTCATGCGGGAGGAATCGCTACTCAATGATCGCGTCGCAAAGCGCCTCTACCAGGCCGCTCTGGAACGGCGAGATGTTGGGCGCGACATAAGTCCCAGAGCCAGCGGTCTCGGTGGAGCCTTCTCCAAAGAGTACGCGGCGCATGTGCGAGCGCTTGACCAACAGATCAATCAACTTCTCCCTCTCGGTATCCGCGCGCCGCGCCAGAATAAAAATGTCCCGTTTCAGACCGATAAGTTACTGCTTTCACTTGCATCGATCGGAATTCCTGTTCAGACTGGCATCGCGATCGCTGAAAAGGTGCTCGAGTTCCAAGAGCGACGGGATATTGCGACTGGCGAACTCGATACCGGGGCGCTACGGCTCGGCGTGTTACGAGCCATCTATAGTCTGCCACGCAATATTATCGATAGAAGCATCGCCGATCACTGGGCGACGAGGTATGCCCAAAGGTATGGCAATCCCAAGGTCAGAACGACTCTTCAGTTCGATGCCAGCGAGCGCCGTCCACTTAGCTACAGCCTGATTCGCGACCGAGTTATTCCGGCGCTCATTGAGCGGGTGCTTGGCGTTGGAGTTGCCGAGGCTCGTGCGGGAGGAATCAGCACGCAAGACCTCGACTCGATAGCCAAACAGATCCTCGAAGTAGCTTTGAGTCTGCCGGCATACAATATCAGATTTGAGCTCCTTTTGGACATTGCAGAAGAGTTGTCAACCCAACCTCCACACCCATGGTTCGTGAGATCGTGGTTGTTTAGTGACACCGTTCGGTATGACTTGGAGCGTGCAGGCAGTCACGCTGCGCGTCTCAAGAAACTTTGGGATTCAGGCCAGACCAATCTCTATAGACATTCCGCGGTCGAATGCATTCATCATTCGGCGTCGGCATTTCTTGGCTATTATGGGGCTTTCCTGGGGCCAGAGTATCTTGAGCCAGTGCACCGGCTCGCAAAATATATCAACGGCTTGCGACACGGCCGGGTCTATACCGCATGGGATCATTTGCGCATAACTCAAATGCCCGGCGATATGCGCGCGTGCGGTGAAGACATCGGCGAATTCGCCGAGCACATCGACATCATTACCAGGAATATGAACGACGCCCCAGCAACGAAATGGCGCGATTTTCGTGGATGGGCGACGGGGCTTCATGGAACCGTCCGGAAAGTTCTGATGAGCCGCCGCGAGGAACTCGACAATCCGATCGCGCAGGGAGCATTGAGTACTGGAAAGGGACTATACGATCTGGTGCGGTCGTTAATTTCGCGAAGAGTTGATGCACCCCTCAGCGGTGAAGATGGACCGCTACCTGCGCTGTCGCTCACGACTCGCCGGGATCGGATACGCGTGCTTGCCATAGGTGACGCAGCTCAAGTCAGACAGCTCAGAAGCTACCTCACGGATACGTCTCCTCTGAATCGGCCCCCGCTACTGGTGTTCTGTTCCAGTAGTGTTGAGGTTAAGACACGCGACTTGGTCGCTGGGACGAAGCGCGTGAAGCTCATTGGGCCGGCGAATGCCATGACCATGTATCGCAGCGCCGATCCACATCGCACGTCGGAGATGTTGCTCTCGATGGAATCTGAAGAGCATGAGAACCTCGCTTAGGCGCATTGGATTTGGTGAATGGCCGCAGCTCCGAATCTCGTGGTGTTTCGCAAGGAATCCTTCGGCGCATTGGTCGCATCGGCGCATGCGAGGGGTGTGTTCTCGTCACGTGTTAAGGAGCGCCGTCGTGTTCCGAACAAAAGCCCGCCGGGATAAGATCCCGGCGGGCTTTTTTGCTGTCGCGGCCGAGGTTCAGCCGTTCTGCTTCCGCCGACGCGCCACACCGAACAGCCCCGCGAGGCCGGCGGCCATGAGCGCGTACGTGCTCGGCTCGGGCACCACCTGAGCACCGCTGACCGCCGCGATCGCGATATCGTCGAACTCGAACGCCGCCTGATCGGAGGTGAAGCGGAGGCCCGCAAACGTCGAGCTACCCGTGGGACCGAAGTCGATGTTCACGCGGCGATTCGTGCCCGGGAACGACTGATCACCGTTGGCGCTGGGCGAAGCCACGCTGGAGCCGAAGATAGTGCTGATCACGTTACCACCACCATCGAGCAATTCCAGCTTCTGGTAGCTGTCGATCGATCCCCAGTACAGGCTGAGCGACTGCACCGAGCTGAACGCGTTGTTGGCCAGCCAGCCCGAGAAATCGACCGTGACCGTGGAGCCCGGGTACGGCGCCATGGTGGTATAGAAACCGCCGCCGCTGTAGCTCTGCCACGGCTGCGCCCAATTGCCGGACGACGAGCTCGTCTGACACGCGCCACCCGTGATGACGACGCCCGAGGGCACTCCGCAGTTGGTGAAGTCCACCACATTGGTCTGTGCCGAGAACAGCGCGTTGCTGGTCAGTGGGTCCGGACCATCAACTGCTGTTACGGTTTGCGCCGTTGCCGTGGATGCAACGGTCGCGAGCAGCATCGCACCCGCGAAAAACGATCGCATGGTTCTTTCCTCGAAAGCATGGGCCGTGGATGGCCCGGTGGTGGTCGAGTGAGCTGAGAGCGCGACGGTCCTGCCGCACTTCTGCTCTCCAGGCAGATTCCTGGGGAGTCCCTACTCGCATAACCAGATGAGCAAATCCCATGCCAGTACTCGGGCCTTCCAGTATCACCTAACTTGCAGAACGTCCGAATCGTCACCGAGTGTTTCGGGTTTCGTTCCACCGTTCCGGCGCTGATACGCGTGGCGTGTCCGCCTCAGTCGCTTCCGTTCAGTGTTGCGCCGCTGACTCACCGGGTGGGCTGCCTGGTTGCGGCGACATTCACGCGTCGTCCTCATCCACGTCCCGCTCCATTCTCATCAGTGTCCTTCCGACTTTGACGTCGATCACCCCCGTTCGTCCGCCCTCGCTGGCTGCCCTGGTCGCGCGGGCGGCACATCTTTATGGCAGCCGCCATGCCCTGGCGGGGCACGTCGGTCTCATCACCTACGACGAGCTCGACAGTCTCGCCCGTCGCTGGGCCACCGCGCTGCGGGCCCACGGTGTGCCGGAGGGGGGGCGCGTGGGCATTCTGGGCAACCGCTCACGGGTGACCTATATCGGCGCGCTCGCCGCCGCCTATGCGGGCACGGCGTTCGTGCCGCTCAACAGCCGGCTGCACGTGGACCGGATCCGGCGTATCGCGAAACTGGCGGAACTCGACGCCGTCATCGTGGCGCCTGATGACATCGCGCTGCTCGAGACCATGCTGGAGGACGTGGGCGCCGCCCATGTGATTCTCGCGCCCGAGTCGCGCCTCGCTTCGCGCCTCGGCTCTGCTGCCGGTGCGGTGCCATGGTGCGACGCTGATGCATTGCCCACCGTCGATCTTCCCCCGTGTCTGGATCCGCAGCCGGACTGGGGGTGCTATCTCCTGTTCACATCCGGCACCACGGGTACGCCCAAAGGTGTACTCGTCACGCAGGGCAATGTGGCCGCATACCTACGGGAGGCGCGGGCGCGGTTTGCGTTTCTACCGGACGACCGGTTCTCGCAGATGTTCGAGCAGTCGTTCGACGTGTCGATCTTCGACCTGTTCGTGGCCTGGGCGAGCGGGGCGTGTGTGCACACGTTGGCGGCCCAGCAGTTGCTGGCGCCGGCCAGTTACATCGAACGGGAGGGCATCACGGTGTACGCCAGCGTGCCATCCGTGCTCTCGCTCATGAAACAGCGGGGCGCATTACGCCCCGACCGGTTTCCCGCGGTGCGGTACAGCATGTTTGCGGGGGAGGCGCTGTCGGTCGAGAATGCGAAGGCATGGGCGGCGGCGGCGCCGAACAGTCGTATCGAGAACCAGTACGGGCCCACCGAAGCCACCGTGGTCGCCACCGGCTTTTCCTGGATGGCAACAGAGGCAACCTCATATCCGAACTGCATCGTTCCCATTGGCAAACCATTCAGCGGCGTGACCGTACGGATCGTGGGTGAAGACGGCAAGGATGTCACCCCCGGCGAAGCCGGCGAACTGCTCGTGGGAGGGGACCAGACCGTTCCCGGGTACTGGAGGGACGGAATGCTCACGCGGGAGAAGTTTGTGGACGGCTTCTATCGCACCGGTGACCTCGTGCGAAGCCTGCCTTCCGGTGACCTTTCGTTCATTGGCCGAGTCGATGATCAGTTGAAAGTGTTGGGACGGCGTGTGGAGCCCGCGGAGATCGAAGCCATTGCCAGGCAGGTTCCCGAGGTCACCGATGCGGTGGTCGTGGGGTGGCCGCTCGAAGAGGGCCGACCGGTGGCATTGGCGTTGTTTATCCTGGCGTCAGGTCCATCCGACGATGTTGCCACGAACGTCGCCCGACACATCTCGACCCAGGTGGAACCGTTCCTGATTCCGCGATCTGTCGAAGTCCGGTCGGAGTTTCCGTTGAACGCCAACGGCAAGGTCGATCGCCGGGCGTTGTTGGCTACATTGCAGGTATCCCAGCTTTCGAGTTCCTGAACTCATCTCATCGATGTCCGTATCCGTATCTCTCGAGGAAGTCCTTGCCAACGCCCTGCGTCTCCCGCTCGAGCGGATCGACGACTCCATCGGCTATCAGTTGATCCCGCAATGGGATTCTGCCAACCATGTGGCGTTGATCGGTGCGCTGGAGGATGCGTATGGGATCACTATCGACGATGATGATATTCCCGATCTGACGTCGGTGTCTGCCATCCGGACCTATGTCCACCGACATACAGCCCGCTGACGGGCTCTTCATCGAGCAATCGCCACGACTCTCTCCTGCGAAGAACTGGTCGCAGGTCATTCGTGCATTTCAGGAACCCGGGCATGCGTTCACGGTGCTGCTGGCCGTGATCCGTGGCATGGTGTTCACATGGTGGGTCCACGCCTTCAGGCCTCGCATACAAGTAGGTCGAGGACTTCGTATTTATGGGCGCTTGAGCATTCAAGGCCCAGGGACGGTGGTGTTGGGAGACGATGTGCAGATCTACGGACGTGTTACGCCGTGGACTAACGCGACAGGGGCTCGTATCGAGATAGGAGATCGTACCAAACTGGATGGCACACGCGTGAGTTGTGTCTGCTTGGTACGCATTGGACGTGATTGCCTTGTGGCCAATTGCCGCATCCTCGATTCGTCATTCCACTCTATTCGCCGTAGTAGTGGATCTGCTCCAGCTCCTGTTCTTGAAGCGCCAGTAGAGATCGGGGATAACGTGTGGGTTTCTCCGGATGCTGGGCTGTTGCCTGGAACACGAATCGGAAATGACTCTGTGGTAGCAATGGCGGCGATTTGCAAAGGCGAGTTTCCGTCAGGCGTGATGATTCTTGGTAATCCCGCGCGAGTGGCTGGAAGAATTCCCTGAATCCGGGTGATAGAGATGCGTCAGGCAGCGGTCTCTCTGATCACGCTCCGCAGTACTGCACTTCCCAGCATTGGGCCATAGCGAAGAAGCCAACCGGAATGACTGCAGCGTGTACCTACCATCGCCCAGGAAACGCCCACAGTCGGATCATGCCAGGCGAGGGCGCCGCTAATGCCAACGTGACCGAACGAAGAAATATGCGCTTCTTTGGGAGTCCAATGTGGAGACTTTTCACCCCGAAGTTCCGCCCCAAGAGCCCAGCTGCACGGGGACCAGGTAAGTAGAGGACTGGGGCCTATTCCCAGGTATCCAGGCGAGGATGGAATTCCTCCACAGAGCATTCCGTTATCGGGATCGGAAATAGCCGCGGTGCGAAGCTGGGGACTGAGAAGGCTTCGATGTTCGGCGAACGCTCCAATCAATCGAAGTCCATCATCCGGGGCGCCACAGATGGCAACCCAAGGCAGGCTGAGTGAGTGCCAAAAAGCGGAATTGATTGGAGCGATCGTGGTATGAGAGTACAAACCCGGAATGTCGGCGACTTCCACGTATCCTTCGCGTGGAGGCAAGCCGATGGTAAGCCGCGTGCCAAGCGTTCTATTCAGACCGGAAAGACATTCCGAGAGCGGAAGTGCAGAGCAGTTCTCTACGACATCCGCCAGTAAACCGTATGCCACATCACTGTACCTGATTTGTCGTCCTGAATCGGGTACTCTATCGAGTGCGCGACACGCATTTCGAATATCTTCAGGTACGAGGCCTGCACTATAGGGCACCAACTCTTCCGAAAGAATCGGAGGAATATTGCTCCGATGCGAAAGGGCGTCGCGTAGGGTAGCGTTTCGCACATCGCCCGTGATCAGCCTGTTCGCTTCACCCAATGTCGTATCGAGAGAGACCTTCCCCTCGTCGACGAGCTGAAGCACGAGAAGCGCGATAGCGAGCTTCCCGACCGATGCAAGACAAAAGGTGCTTTCACTGGAGAGCGGTCGGTGATGGATGTCGGTCCCCGCAATGACCGAGATGCGGTTCTGCCACATGTCTTCCGCAAAAAGCGCCACCCCATTCATGCCAAAAGTGGACTCCGGTCTTGCAATGATTCGTAGCGCGAGCTCTTCGAGTCGAGTCTTTACCTCCTCCGCTGCAAGGCAGACTCTGATATCTCTCGCCGCGGTTGGGTTAATGTGTTTACTCACGTATCGGAAGTGGGGGCAGGTTCGATCTGTTTCACCACTACAGCAGGGTTTCCAGCAATGAGCGAGTCAGGTGGAAATGCACCCGAAAGCACCGCACCAAACCCCACCACCGAGTTTCGGCCGATCCTGGTGCCAGGGAGGATGCCAGCATTCGCGGCAACCCAGACATTCTCCTCAAGCACCACAGGACTCACCTTGACTGGTGCCTCGGGGTTCCAACGATCCGCGCGCGTGGAGTGAAAGTTGGTATCCATCAATCGCGCTTCTGCGACGATTGAATGATCCCCAATTTCGATCCGCTCGGAGCAACCGATTCTGGCGCCATTCAGGAAACAGTGGTTGCCAACGCGGATGACAGCGGTGGGTGCATGGGTGAAAGGAGTCACGTGCATGCCAACCATTACATCATCGCCAAACTCGACCCGACCGGGACCCGAGACGGTCATCTTCCCAAAGACCCGAAAATTACGTCCTGCAGAGAACTTCAAACCTCGTAACGGCAATGAGATCTTATAGTATTGACCCTTGGCGAGAGCCCAGGCTACGCTCAAAGCCTCCATCGGATTGCTCATCGCGCGCTGGACTCTCGAGGGGCGAGTCATTGCCGTCTACCGTAGGACAGACTTAGCGATGGTCTGCAACTGCATGTTGCTTGTGCCCTCATAAATCGTACCGATCTTCGCATCACGATAGAATTTCTCCGCCGGATACTCTCGAGTGTAGCCGTAACCACCGAAGAGCTCCACGCAGAGCGAAGTCACTCGCTCGCACATTTGCGAGGCGAAAAGTTTGGCCATCGCTCCTTCACGAGCAATATCTTTGCCCGCATCCTTAAGGCGCGCCGCATTGTAGACCATCAAGCGCGCGGCTTCCAGTTCGGTGGCCGCTTGAGCTACTTGGAATTGAATGCCCTGAAACTCGGCGAGCGCCTTGCCAAACTGTTTACGCTCTTTCAGATAGGCTGTCGCTGCGCTCAGAGCCCCCTGTGCCACACCGATCATCTGTGCACCGATACCGATACGACCCTCGTTGAGGGTCTCAATAGCGATCTTGTATCCCTGGCCAACATCGCCGAGCACATCAGCGTCGGGCACAAATGCGTTCTCAAAGTGAAGGGCCGTGGTGCTGGAAGCCCGAATGCCGAGCTTGTCTTCCTTCTTGCCCACAGTGAAGCCTTCGACACCCCGTTCCAAGACAAATGCGGTGATGCCCTTGTAGCCCGCTTCAGGCTTCGTGTTGGCGAACACCACGAAGACGTTGGCTTCGCCGCCATTGGTGATCCAGGCCTTGCTGCCGTTGAGGATCCAGCCGCCGTCCGCTCGATCGGCACGCGTGGCAAGACCGAAGGCATCCGAGCCCGATCCGGGCTCGGAGAGCGCATAGGCACCGATGGTGTCAGCCGTCATCCGCGGCAGAATGCGTGCGCGTTGCTCCTGGCTTCCATAGCGATGCAGGGGATAATTCACGAGCGTGTTCTGTACGTCCACTTGGATGGCAGCGCTTGCATCCACCTTGCTCAGCTCCTCGACGGCAAGGGTAACCATCATCAAAGATCCCTGCGCCCCCCCGTACTGCTCAGGAAGCTCAATACCCATGAGACCGAGCTCGAAAAATTTCGCGGTCAATGCCGGGTCAACCTTGCCGGCAGTCTCCATGGCGTGAACACGCGGGCGAACCTCGCTTTCCGCAAGCTCTTCGACGGCAGCGCGAAAGAGTTCCTCTTCTTCGGACAGCAGGGTCAGGGGGCGATGGACGGAGTCGGTCACGGTCGATGGCTGGGCAGAGTGCTGATAGATGAGTGAGGCTATAAAAGAAGGATATCGGATCGACGGGCTCGCGGCGACCGCTTTCTATTCAACGAACACCGATGCCGAAATTCACCATCCCTGGATCTCTTCGCAAGATGCTTCGGGAGCAACCAGACTCTTCTGGTTATGTCAACTATATGACGTCTGAGATGCGAAAATGTTCTTCCCAGAGTCTAAGAAACACCATGGCGAATAGTCTGTCGCCCACCGGTCGGCCACGTAGCAGCAAACTCCGATACTTGGCCAACGTCGTCTCATCTATCAGGCTGAATGGACGTTTCAGAGAGACGTGGTCGAGAATTGGACGCCAGGTACTCCGCATCCAACTGTCCACCGGAATGGAAAACCCCTGCTTCCGTTTGAGATCCAATGTCGGTGGCAGAAGGACTGCTCCCAAACGTCGAAGTACCACTTTCCGGTCTTGTTGGGTGGCCTTCAGATAATCCGGTACCGCGTGGAAAGCATACTCGACAACCGGAACATCGAGAAACGGAGCACGGACTTCCAGAGAGGTGAGCATGCTCGCGCGATCGACTTTAACCAGCACATCGTCGACCATATAGGACGAAAAGTCGATGGCAGTCCCGCGCTGGACGGGGCTCAAACGGTTCGTCATTGCCTGCCGACGGAGCTTCTCTGGTGCCTGTAGGTGGTCCTTGCCGAGGTCCCGCAGGTGTGGACTTAGCTGAACCCGCTCGTCGACACGGTAAATGCGGCCTGCATTGGCGATGCCCGTGCCCACATCTCCCGCAAGCGCTTCGAGGGTGCCACGTCCCCTTGCACCATCCGGGATGAATGCAGAACCCACCGTCGCTCCGATACGACGAAACACACGAGGGATGCGTCGTCGGAGCGATTCCTGCCGAAGCAACGCCGGATACCGATGATAGCCCCCGAACAATTCGTCGCCGCCATCACCTCCAAGGGCGACCGTGGCGTGCTTACGGATCTCCTTTGAAACGAGATAGGTGGGAATCATCGAAGAATCCGCGATGGGGTCGTCGAACTGCTCCACCAGCATGTGCAGCAATTCCATGTCCGCCGGCGGGGTCTCGAGCTCGATATGCTCGGAGCCGATATGGTCGGCCACGAGCCTTGCAAATGGCCCTTCGTCAAATCCCTGATGACCAGGGAAACGCGCGGTGAAAGTGCGGATTCGCGAGTCGCTCACTTCTGCGGCGATGGCAGCAACCAGACTCGAATCCACGCCACCGCTGAGCAGCACACCTACAGGAACATCGGCGGCCAGTTGTCGGCGCACTGCTCCTTTCAGCAATTCGTGCACGTGCTCGACCGTCTGGGTATCGTCCGGATACGCAGACGAAGGAGAGAACTCAGGAAGTCGCCAGTACAGATCGTGTTTCTTCTGTCCCCCTTTCTGCAGATCAATGACGATACGCTCGCCGGGCAATACACGATGGATGTCGGCAAACATCGTGTTGGCGCCCGTCACATATCCATAAGCGAAGTACTCATTGAGCGATTCACGTTTTACACGGCGCGGGCACGAAGGGTCAGCCAGCAGGGCTTTGGCTTCGCTGGCAAAGAAAAACCCCGTGTCCGTAACACGATAGAACAAGGGCTTCTCACCGGCTCGGTCACGAGCCAACAACACACGCTGCGTCTGCTGATCATGGATCGCCAACGCGAACATGCCCTGCAGGCGTTCGAGGCTGGCGACACCCCATTCGCGATACGCAGCAAGGATGACTTCCGTGTCAGATTGTGTACGGAAGAGATGCCCTTTGGCGATCAGTTCATCACGGAGAAGAAGATAGTTGTATATCTCTCCGTTGAACGTGATGGTGTTTCCGTTCAATGGGTCGACCATCGGTTGATGGCCTCCGGGAGTCAGATCGACAATCGCCAGTCGCCGATGTCCGAAACCCACCCGACCGTTCTCAGAAAACCACATACCCGCGGAGTCTGGCCCCCGGTGCGTCATGGTATCGCGCTGTTTCTCGAGCAGATGTCGATCGAGCGCGTCACGGAAGGAAATGGCCCCGATGATTCCGCACATGATTCAGGTCACCCGTAGAGTTGCGTCGATCACGTCGAGTACATACTCGACCCGCCCAAACGGTGCGCTCACCTGCACCCCCTGCACGACTCCACGCACACGTTCCAGCGCCTCGCGTGCGATCTGAATTCCCTCCGCCACTGCATGCTCCTTGCTCTTCTCACTCGCGCGGCGCATGCGATGCAACACCTCCTCCGGCACGGTCACTCCCGGTACCTCGTTCGCCAGGAATTCCGCGTTCCGGGCACTGACCAGCGGCCAGATCCCTGCAATGACCGGAATGCGCACGTCCTGGATGGACTCGAGGAATCGTTCCAGTTGTGCCGGATCGAACACGGGCTGAGTGATCGCATACTCCGCACCCGCCTCCACCTTCCAGTGAAAACGCCGTAGTTCCTGCTCCGGATCGATGGCCACCGGGTTCACTCCCACGCCGATCACGAACCGCGTGGGTTCGCCTATCGGATTCTTTCCCGGGTCGAGCCCACGATTGAGCTTCGACACGAGATTGGTGAGACCGATGGCGTCGATGTCGAACACCGCTGTGGCGTCGGGATACGGTCCCATCTTGGGCGGATCACCCGTGATCAACAGGAGATTGCGCAGGCCAAGCGCCGATGCTCCCAGCAGGTCGCTGAGCATGCCCAGCAGGTTGCGATCGCGGCAGGCGTAGTGGGTCACCGCTTCGATACCATGTCGCTCGATGATCAGACTCGTGGCAATCGCACCCATGCGGCTTTGCGCACGCGGGCCATCAGGCACATTGATGGCATCCACTCCTGCCTTGGCCAGCAGCACCGCGTCCTGCTCGAGTTTGGTGGTGTCGATTCCGCGTGGTGGTACAATCTCCACACTCGTCACGAACTGTCCGGCTGCCAGCTTCGCGCCCAACCGTGAGCGTTCCGCGAGCGAAACCGGAGCGCGGCCAGACTGTGCAGTTCCTTCGGCCGGCCACTCCGCCGTCGTGCCCACCTGCACACGCGTACGTGGCGCCAGTGGCCTGATCCCTTCGGCCATGGCCTTGATGTGCTCCGGCGTGGTACCGCAGCACCCGCCCACGATCTTCGCGCCCGCCTGCACCAGATGCCGCGCATAACTGGCCATGTATTCAGGGCTCGCCATGTACATGCTGCGACCGCCCACGTCACGCGGCATCCCGGCATTGGGCTGCGCCGACAATTTGCGGTCGGTGACCGTGGCCATACGCTCAATGGCTTCCAGGATGGTCTGCGGCCCGACCGAGCAATTGAGCCCGATCACGTCCACGCCCCAGCGATCGAGCACGCGCGCCACGTCTTCCGGAGTTGCCCCGAATGCCGTGCGCAGATCGGGGCCGATGGTGGCCTGCGCGATCACGGGTGCTGACGGATTCACTTCGCGGGCGGCCAGAATGGCCTGTTGCAGCTCTTCGAGATCGCCGAACGTTTCCAGCACGAAACAGTCGGCGCCTCCGGCCACCAGGGCACGCATCTGTTCGGCGAAAATGGCCCGCGCATCTTCACGGCTGGTGGGCCCGTACGGTTCGAGGCGAACGCCGAGCGGCCCAACCGCACCTGCCACGAGTCGATGCTCACCCGCCGCTTCGCGCGCCAACTCGGCCGCCCGGCGATTGATCGCCTCCACCTGCTCTTCGAGGCCATACTGCGCGAGCTTGGTCCGATTGGCGCCGAAGGTGTTCGTCTCCAGCACCTCGGCTCCGGCCTTCGCATAGGCCGCATGCACATCCCGCACGAGATCCGGGCTGCGCAACACCAGTTCGTCGTAACACTGGTTGATGAAGACACCGCGCGCGTAGAGCATGGTGCCCATGGCGCCATCGAACACCACCACCTGATCGGGGTCGAGCAGCCTGGCCAGCTGGGCTGCTCTCGGAAAGCGCGCATCATCAGAAGGGTGCGCGGGGTGCTGTTCGACGGGCGTGATCATATAGTTTGAATGTATGTTAGCATCCGTCGTAACCCCACGGCCGTCGGTTGTCTCCGCGGCCTCGGCCCGCGCGGCCCGTATTGCAATGCTGCAGGAGGCGCTTGGCCGGCGCGTACTGATCATCGACGGCGCCATGGGCACCATGCTCCAGCGCCACCGTCTCACCGAGGCCGACTACCGAGGCACGGGACGGTTCGCCGACTGGTCGCACGACCTCAAGGGCAACAACGATCTGCTCGTCCTGACGCAACCGGAGATCGTGGCCGACGTGCACCGCCAGTACCTCGCGGCCGGTGCGGATATCCTCGAAACCAACACCTTCAATGCCAACGCCATCTCCATGGCCGACTACGGCATGGAGGCGCTGGCCTATGAACTCAACGTGGCCGGGGCGGCCCTGGCCCGCCGGGTGGCTGACGAGTTCGAGATGCAGGACCCCGGCCGGCCCCGCTGGGTGGCAGGGGTGCTCGGCCCCACCAACCGCACGGCCAGCATCTCCCCCGAAGTGGAGAATCCGGGCGCCCGCAATGTGACCTACGACCAGTTGGTCAATGCCTATCTCGAAGCCACCCGCGGGCTGATCGACGGCGGGGCCGACCTGCTGCTGGTCGAGACCATCTTCGATTCGCTGAATGCCAGGGCCGCTCTCTTCGCCATCGAACGGTATTTCGAGGAGACGGGCACCCGCTACCCGGTGATGATCTCGGGCACCATCACCGACGCCAGCGGCCGGACTCTGTCCGGGCAGACGGCGGAGGCGTTCTGGTACTCCATGTCCAATGTCCGGCCGCTGTCCATCGGTCTCAATTGTGCCCTGGGTGCCGATCAACTCCGGCAGTACGTGCAGGAGCTCGCGCGCATCGCCGATTGTCATGTGAGCGCACACCCCAATGCCGGCCTGCCCAACGCCTTCGGCGGCTACGATGAGACGCCGGAGCACATGGCCGAGCAGATCGGTGAATGGGCGCGCAGCGGTCTCGTGAACATCGTGGGGGGATGCTGCGGCACCACACCCGAACACATCGCGGCCATCGCGCAGGCCGTGCAGGGGGTGGCGCCACGGGCCATTCCCGCACTGGAGCCGCGCCTGCACCTGAGCGGCCTCGAACCCTTCACGGTGGGGCCCACCACGAATTTCGTGAATGTGGGTGAGCGCACCAACGTCACCGGTTCGGCGCGCTTCGCGAAGCTCATTCTCGAGGGCAGCTACGCGGACGCCCTGGTCGTGGCACGGCAGCAGGTATTGAGCGGCGCGCAGGTCATCGACGTGAACATGGACGAAGGGCTGCTCGACGCCGAACGCGCCATGACCACGTTCCTGAATCTCGTGGCCAGCGAGCCGGACATCGCGCGGGTGCCGGTGATGGTGGACTCCAGCAAGTGGAGCGTCATCGAAGCCGGCCTCAAGTGCCTGCAGGGCAAGGGCATCGTCAATTCCATCTCGCTCAAGGAAGGCGAAGCGGAATTCCTGCGTCAGGCGCGGCTGGTGCGTCGTTACGGCGCGGCCGTGATCGTGATGGCGTTCGACGAAGACGGACAGGCGGACACCGTGGCCCAGCGCGTGAGCATCTGCACGCGGGCGTACCGGCTGCTCACGGAACAGGTGGGCTTCCCGCCCGAAGACATCATCTTCGATCCCAATATCTTCGCCATCGGCACGGGCATCGAGGAACATGCCAATTACGCGGTGGACTATTTCGCGGCCACACGCGAGATCAAGCGTACGCTGCCACATGTGAAAATCAGCGGCGGCGTGAGCAACGTGAGCTTCTCATTCCGCGGCAACAATCCGCTGCGTGAAGCCATCCACGCGGTGTTCCTGTACCATGGCATCCGTGCCGGCATGGACATGGGCATCGTGAACGCCGGACAACTCGTACCCTACGAGGATATCCCCACCGATCTGCGCGAGCGGGTGGAAGACCTCGTGCTCAACCGGCGCTCCGATGCCACCGAGCGGCTGATGGAAGTGGCCGAACAGGTGAAGGGACGCGCCGCGAAGGCGGTGACCGATGACGCCTGGCGGTCATTGCCGGTGGACGAACGTCTGTCACATGCCCTCGTCCATGGCATCGACGCGCATGTGGTGGCAGACACCGAGGAGGCTCGCCACCTGGTGGCGCAGCCCATCGAGGTGATCGAGGGTCCGCTCATGCGCGGCATGAACATCGTGGGAGACCTCTTCGGCGCCGGCAAGCTGTTCCTGCCGCAGGTGGTGAAGAGCGCGCGCGTGATGAAGAAGGCCGTGGCGCACCTCATCCCATTCATCGAAGCACAGAAGACCGCCAACACCAAGTCGGCGGGGCGTGTGCTCATGGCCACGGTGAAAGGCGATGTGCACGACATCGGCAAGAACATCGTGGGTGTGGTGCTCCAGTGTAACGGCTACGAAGTCGTTGACCTCGGCGTGATGCAGAGCTGCGCCACCATTCTGGACAAGGCGCGGGAGATCGAAGCCGACGTGGTTGGCCTGTCGGGACTCATTACACCCAGTCTGGAAGAGATGGCCTTCGTGGCCAGCGAGATGGAGCGGCAGGGCTTCACCATCCCGTTGCTCATTGGCGGTGCCACGACCAGCAAGGCACACACGGCCCTCAAGATCGAACCGGCCTACAGCGGCCCGGTGGTGCACGTGCTCGATGCTTCGCGTGCAGTGGGCGTCACCAGCAGCCTGCTGAGCCCCGAACGGCGCCATGCCTATGTGCAGGCGCTCCGGCAGGAGTATGCCGGGATCCGCGAGGCGCGGGCGGCGCGTGGCGGGGCGGACCGTCTCATTCCCATCGAAACGGCGCGGACCAATCGGGTGGCCATCGACCTGTCGATACCTGTGCCGGTGCCGACGTTCACGGGGGTGCGCAGCATCGTGCCGTATCCGCTGGAAGACCTGGTTCCCTTCATCGACTGGACCCCGTTCTTCCAGACCTGGGAGCTGGCCGGCCATTACCCGGCCATTCTCGACGACGAGGTGGTTGGAGAGACGGCCAGGTCACTGTATGCCGACGCCCGCGCACTGCTGGACCGGATCGTGGCCGAGCGGCGTCTCGAGGCGCGGGCGGTGTTCGGATTCTGGCCGGCGCAGGCGGTGGGGGATGATATCCGACTGTACACTGATGAGTCCGCCTCGTCTGTGGCAGCCACGCTGCATATGCTGCGGCAGCAGCTCGACAAGAAAGGTGACGGCCGTCCCAATTATTGCCTCGCCGATTTTGTCGCGCCCAGTGACAGTGGCGTACTCGACTATATGGGCGCTTTTGCGGTGACGGCCGGTCATGGGCTCGAGTCGCTGGTAGCAGAATTTCACGCCGTCCATGACGACTACAGCGCCATCATGGCCAAGGCGCTGGCTGATCGGCTGGCGGAGGCGCTGGCGGAGCGGCTGCACCAGCGGGTGCGCACGGAGTTCTGGGGGTACGCCAACGGGGAGGTGCTGGACAACGAAGGGCTGATCCGGGAGCAGTATCAGGGCATCCGGCCGGCGCCCGGGTACCCCGCCTGCCCCGACCACCGCGAGAAGGGCACTCTCTTTGCACTGACCGGCGCGGAAGAGCACGCCGGGATGGTCCTGACCGAGGGGTATTCCATGATTCCCGGCGCCAGCGTGAGTGGCTGGTACTTCTGGCGGCCGGAAGGCACGTACTTCGGCGTGGGCAAGGTGCTGCCGGATCAGCTGGCGGACTACGAGGCGCGCGCGGGGCGGACGGAACCGGATCCGCGGTTCACCAGCATTCTGCTGGCGACCTGACCCGCAGGGAGCAGTGGAGTAGCTTGAGGGTTCAAGGATGGGCCGCTGCCCGCGTCCTGGTCTCCGGGGATTCCAGGCTGTGACAGCGAGGGCCGGCCGGGCGTCTTGCCTGTGCCTTCCCTCATTCGCGCAACTGATGGACAACTGGTGGACTACGGTGAGTACCTGGTGACGATTCCCGCAACTTCGCCACAGCAGACGAGCAGTTCGGCGTTGGACGAGCTCGGTCGCGACCTCCGTCGCGGCCTCGAGTCCGTCCGGGCGCTGGCCCCTGCGGAGCTGGCAGCCCATGTGCTGACCGCCGTGATGTTCGTCCTGCTCTTTGCCAAGCCGATGCGGCTGCTGGCCGACGCCTGGTGGAACGACCCCAATTCAGGGCACGGACTGCTGCTGGCGCCTTTGTCCCTCTGGTTCGCGTACAAGAGTGGCGTCGTGGAAGGTGCCAGGCCACAACGCGCCCTTGGCCTGGCCATCATCATCGCCGCGGTATTGTTCCGCTATGCGTCTGACCTCGCCGCCGAGCTGTTCGTGATGCGGGGCAGCATGGTGATGGCGCTGGGCGGCCTGGTGGTGTGGCACGCCGGTTTCCGGCAACTGCTGCATTGGTGGCTGCCCTTCACCTTGGTGTCGCTGAGTATTCCGATTCCGGAAGTCATTCTGAACACGGTGGCGCTGCCGCTGCAGTTCACGGCCAGCAAGATCGGGGCGGCGCTGCTGGAGTGGCGCAAGATCCCGGTGCTGATGAACGGCAACGTGATCCGTATTCCCGGTCAGGAGCTGTTCGTAGCCGAAGCGTGCAGCGGACTGCGTTCGCTCACCGCGCTGCTGAGTCTTGGCGTGCTGCTGGGGGCGATGTTCCTGCAGAAGTGGCCGACGCGGTTGCTGCTGGTGCTCATCGCGATCCCCATCGCGATCGTGATCAACGGCGTGCGTGTGTTTCTGACCGGATTCCTGGTGCTGTTCGTGAGCCCCGAGATGGGTGAGGGCTTCATGCACACCAGCGAAGGGATGTTGATGTTCGGTGCGGCGTTTTTCTTCACGGCGATCGTGGCGTGGGTGCTGAGCAAGGGTGAAGGCCTGGTGCTGCGCTCCACGGCAAAGGCGGGAGTAGCGTGATGCGATATGGGATGTTCGCCCCGATGGCGGTGCTGGGGCTCGGCGTGCTGCTGATCTCGGGGATGCGGGAGCAACATGCGGTGGAGCCGCGGGCGCCGATGAACAGCATCACGAAGATGATGGCCGGCTATGAAGGACGCGACATGATCGTGCCGGAGGAAGAGCGGAAGGTGGCCGGCATGACGGACTACATGATGCGCGTGTACGGGCCGGACTCGTTGCCGGCGTTCACGACGTATGTGGGGTACTACGACAAGCAGGTACAAGGGAAGTCCATTCACTCGCCGAAGAACTGTTTGCCGGGGGCAGGGTGGGAGATCATGACGAGCGAACGAGTGGTGTTGTCTCCAGAGTATCCGGACCAACTCGTGAATCGCGTTGTGTTAGCCAATAGAAGCGCCCGTGCACTGGTCTACTACTGGTATCAGGGGCGTGGGCGAATCAGCGCTAGCGAATATTCGGTGAAGTGGGAGTTGATGAGAGATGCTGCCTTGAGGGGTCGAACAGAAGAAGCGCTGGTCAGGATTGTGTTACCACTGCCCGATCGGTCTGATGCGGGCACAAATCGCACGACTGAACAGGACCAGCTAGCCAAAGAGATCGCGCGTAGTTTGCGAGGCGAAGTCTGGCGTGCCATGCCTGAGTGGGTGAGTTGATCGATGTATGAGCGCGGTCTCGAGCCTCTACTCGTCACTGGAGGATCTGGCTTTATTGGCACGCATGTATGCCGTCAGTTGGAGTCACAGGGACGCCCGTATGTCATACTAGATCTACACCATCCCGATAGCGATCTTAGTCCCTCTCGGGTTGTCATTGGCGATGTACGCAATCGTGCGGCGGTTGTTGCCGCAATGCAAGGGTGTTCAGAGGTGCTGCATCTAGCTGCGGCGCATCACGATTCCGGAATCGACAAAGAGACGTACTTCGCGGTGAATAAACTGGGTACGGAGAATGTTGTTGAAGTCATGATGGAGTCGGGGGTGAAAAGGATATGTTTCTATTCCTCTGCCGCCGTTTACACACCCGCAAAAATACCAGCTACTGAAGATTCTCTCCTTCGCCCCACAAACTCCTACGGAGCAAGCAAGTTGGCGGCAGAGGCAGTTCTTCGTTCCTACGCTGATGCGAAAGGTCTTTCTGCGCTTATCATCCGTCCGAGCGTGACGTTCGGTGAGGGGAACTACGCCAATATGTTCTCGCTCATTCGCCAGGTGCATCGCCGCCGCTATATGCATGTGGGACGCTCGGAGAACAGAAAGAGTCTCTCATATGTAGCAAATCTGGTAGATTTCACTTTCTGGGCCTGGGCTCGGCATGTGGATGGCGTCGATGTCTTCAATTGGGTGGAAGCACCTGATCTGACGAGTCGGGAGATTGTGGAGGTCGTGGCGTCAGAGTTGGGATCTCCAGTCTCTCGCGTTGCCATTCCCTTGAGTCTGGCCCTCGCCGCGGCATTTCCTATCGAATTGTTGGCTTCGATAGCAGGAGTCGATACCCCAGTCAACCGGATGCGAATTCGTAAGTTGGTTGTCGACCAGACACAATTCTCCGCGGAGAAAGCGCGCAACGCGGGTTTTAAACCCCGTGTTAGCCTTGAATCTGGCCTCCGCAATATGGTCAAGTGGTATCTGAGTCTGCCACAAGCGACTCCTCCGATTCGCAGACTTCCTCCGCAAGTTTCCAGCCTTTCGGTTGATATTTTGTAATGCAATCAACAAGAACCTTGCCCGTTGTCGCTAAAGGCTCGACCAGGCTACGTCCGCTTTCTCCATCGACGCTTGCCCTCTACTGGAATGGCTCTATCGCTGTAGCGATACTTGCCATTGCCCTCACTGCGGTGAGAGTGGGAGAGCAGCTTGGGCCAGCACGGTATCTGAAGCCCGTATTCTCCGCGACTCTTATCGGGGTCGTGCTTCACCTCGTGAGGACACATTCTGTCGCTTGGGGACGTTTGTGGCGCTCTACTTCAATGCGATTGGTATTGCTGTACTGCCTGATCATCGTGTTTTCCTTCCCTTTCTCCATTTGGAGAGGACAAACCTGGGCTACGCTTCAAGTACTCCCATGGGGACTAGGGCTCGTCATCATTATCGGTCTGACAAAACCAACAATCCAAAGCCTTGACATCGTATCCCGATGGACGGGTTGGCTTACGGCCGTGGCAGCAACACTGCTTCTTGTTAAGGGCGAGGTAGTGGAAGGAAGCCGGCTGACCAGCTCCGGGAGCTACGATCCCAATGATCTGGCGGCGTTATTCGCGCTGACATTGCCATTCGCTATTGGCTCAACGCTCCGGGGAAAATTCCTGTACCGCTGCTGCTCGCTCATAGCCGCCGTAGTCCTTCTCATTGCCCTGATGAAAACAGGCTCAAGGGGGGGATTGGTTGGTTTTGTCGTTGGGATTGCCGTGATGATATTCAGCTTCCGCCCTCGCGTAGTTGTAGGCGCAATTGTAGCTCTTATGATCATTGTTCCTTTATCCATTCCGCTTTTGCCGAGCACTATGCGCGCTCGTGCCGCAACACTGGTTTCACTCGAAGACGACTACAACACCACCAGCAGCTCCGGCCGAATCTATCTCTGGAAACGGGGTTTGGTTTTTGCCATGGAGAACCCCGTTCTTGGCCTAGGAGCAGGTTCGTTCGAAGCCCAAATCGGCAACGACTTTCGCGCGCAGCAAACGACCGGAGCCTGGCACACCGCTCACAATACCTATGTCCAGGTAGCCGCAGAACTCGGATTCGCAGGAATAGGATGTCTGCTATTCCTTATGTGGAAACACATTAGACGTTCGGCGCGACTGGCTTCATGGAAGGCTGAGTATCATAGGCCAGAGTATCTGGCTAGCCTTGTTGCGTACCTCACATGCATAGTTTTTCTGTCTCATGCATATAGCTACATCCTCTTTGCGGTGCTTGGGCTGGGAGTGCTCCTGGAGTCGGTAGCATACACTCAAACAAATGCTACTCATCAGACTTCAGCACACAACAGCCCTCGTAGGATGAGCCGCAGGCTGCGCCAGGTGTCATTCGATCGACGCGTGCGTAGTTAGCATAGATGACAGTTGTGAAGAAAGAAGAGAAGATCGACGCATTGCTCGATCGCCGGACCATAGTGATCGGCACACGTTGGGTCGCATTGTCGCGTTGGTTACCGCTCTTGATAACGTGGCCGATTACAATCGCACTTGCGCGAATCCTGAGCCCCGAAGACTACGGGTATCTCGCTTTGGTGACGGTTTTTACCCGATTTGGCCGGATTGTCGCGGAGGGTGGGCTTTCCAATACCGTCGTCCTTGGCCCCGAGTTGGAAAGGGGAGAATACGAGACTCTGCACAGTCTCGCGCTCACTACGTTTCTCGCAGTTGGCACAGTGTTGTGCCTGGCAGCATGGCCTCTTGAATTAGTCTATCGTCGCGAGGGCATGGGAGTCGTCATTCTAGCACTTTCCTTTGGGTTTGTTCTTGAAGGGCTCTCTCTCGTGCCAACCGCCTTGATGCGGAGACAGTTGCGATTCAAAGAAACGGCTATCGCGGAAATAACCCGAGTCGTTGTTGAGGCGGCGGTGAGTCTTACCCTCGCATTGTGGGGATGGAGGTACTGGTCATTGGTCGTGGGCTATCTCTGCGGAGCCTCGGCTGGAACTATCACCATTGGTGTACGCGCGCGTCTAAGTCTCGGTAGACTTCGAAAGTCCGTGATTGGGAAAATACGCGCGAGCGCAAACAAGCTCTTGGCCGCCTCCACCACGAATTTCTTGGCACAAAGCTCGGATGCTTCGGTGGGAGGTTTGGTTGTATCGGTGGCTCAGCTCGGTGGTTACACGTATATGGCGGGGCTTGCAAGATCTCCCATCGAAAAGCTATCAGGTATCATTACCTACGCATCGGCCTCGGTATTCGGTAGCGTTCGCTCTTCATCGGATCATGTCGTCAACGCTCTATTGAGGATCACCAGTGTTTCAGCTCTCGCAATGTTTCCTATTCTTGGGGGCATTGCAGTGGTAGCGGGTGATCTCGTACCCGTTGCATTGGGGCCCAAGTGGGACGAGTATATTTTGGTCTTGCAGATCTTGTGCATACAGTCCGCAATTCTACCGCTAACCTCAGCGCTTGATAATGCAATGATCGCCACAAATGGCGAGCGTACGTATGCGCTCAATGGCGTTCTCCTGCTATTGTTGCTGCCACTGGCCTTCCTCGTCCTCGGCCATTTCTACGGTGCCAATGGATTGGCGCTCGCCTGGCTTGTACCACAGCCAATCTTGATTGCGCGTCGACTACAGAGACTTAGGCACTCAATTGCATTGCCTGTACGTTCATGGCTAGGGGCACTTTCAGGACCCCTTGTTGCCACCATCATTATGCTGGCGGTCGTTTCCATAGCTCGAAATTATGGACCGATTGCCCAGGCAAATTCTTTTGCTCGATTGCTATTGAGTGCAGGTCTTGGCGCCGCCCTCTACCTTCTGCTGGTTCTATGGCTATGTAAAGATCAGCTTGACTGGTTGGCGAGGATCCCGGGAACCGGCGCAATAGGCAAGCTCTGTGAATTCGGTCTACAACTGCGAGCCCGCTTCGTTGCAAAAATGTAAGGTGGACTAGCATTGAACGACGTCATCGCAATGACGTGGAGAAATGTCTCCTTCACGAACACCTTTATTGGAGTTGCGGGCGATATCGCTAACCTGGAACAGCTAGCGATTGTCAACCAACCGGAGATAAGTCGCCTGCGCTGAACGCATCATGAATGCCTGAGGGTCTATCCTGGAGGGACGATCTGATGAGATCGTCTTCAAAAGAAGGCGAGCGGATTCGTCAAAGACATTCGCTGCTGTTCTTTCCAAAGCAGGAACATTTTTACGCAACAGCCCCAAAAAATGAGTCCGGAGAGCTTCCGTTTGTAGGTCGCTGATGAGTTGAGGAAGAGACTCTATGCATTCCTCCGGTAACAAGCAAAACTTCTCTACTTCGAGTAGGCGAGTGATATGACGTACTTTGGGGGCGTAATCAAGTGCAATAAACGGAACCCCAATTTTTGATGCGAGAATGAGCGCGTGGAGCCGCATGCTCACGAGAAGGCTTGAGGTGCTGAGAATGTGCGTCGCTGCGTCTACGTCTCGTCCTATGACCGTTATCAGTGTTCGCTCAGGGAGAAGTCTACTCGCCACGAATTCTGCGATTGCCTCGTCTGATCGAAATTGTTCATCTATGTTGGGCGATCCAACATGCTCAGATGCATCGTTGGATAGAAAAGGAATGAGATGGATGGTATAGCCATTCTCTTGAGCACCTCGCAAAGTAAGCGCCACCTCGAGCAATCGCCTCGCATCCCAAGTCCTTTCGGCTCGCTCGCTGCCCCGCAAGCACACGGCGATGGTGTTGCTGTGATTCAGTGCAGGCTTCGGAGCCGAATAGGCATAGACCAAATCCCGCCCATCGACAATGTCGTGGCGGTGGAGCATGCCACGGAGTGTACGTGTGCATTGGGGGTCGCGGGAGGCGATCAGTTTTGCATGATCCAGAGCCTGCTTGAGGAAATATCGATCCGCTCTCCCTCCCCAGGCTTCTCCGCCGACTCCCAACCAATGAACCGGCTTGCCCGCGGCAGCAGCAGACAGTGTGGCGAAGATGTATTCATGAAAAGGCCCGACAAGTTCACCGCCACCAACAATCAACGCGCGTGTAGGCGCGAGCGCCTCAGCAAGCCTCTTTCGTGATTCTCGAGACCTGGCTGGTGCGATTTCTCTGCCTGCGCTCCCGTCGGATGATTGAAAGAGTTCCACGAAAGACAGTTCGAACTCCGGCAGGCGATCCCGGAGCCCGGATTGGATGGATCTAACGAGAAGCTCATCCCCCAGATTGTCTCTGGCAGCATGAGCATGGGCTATCAAGACAGGAGAGGCTTTTGGAGGCATGATGCTGAAATGTGGGCGAGATTCGGCTTGCGATGTTGGATAGGTAGGCTATTAGAAATGCTTCGCTACGCGGGTCTATTGGAGATGATTAAGCTCTCGTATACCCCACGAACTGCAAGAGCAAGCCTCCTCTCGTCAAAGCGGATTCTGGATGAAGTAAGCGCGGAGATTGCCATCTGATGTCGCTTCTCTGTGTTGAGCACGAGATCGCGAATGCACTCAGCCAAAGCAAGAGCATCGCCCGGCCTGAACGACACGCCAGCTCCATCGACCAATAGCTCAAGCGCACCAGCTTCTCCGGACGCAATGACTGGAACACCTGCCAGTTGTGCTTCGACAATTACCCTGCCAAGAGGCTCAGGAGCTAAAGACGCGTGAACAGAAATGTCCAGTGTCTCCAAGAATCCATACACGTCTTCCACTAATCCCACCAATTCAAACTGTTCGCAGAGATCAGCCGCTTCAATTGCCGCACGTAGATCGGCCGCATACTGTTCAGCGCCAGCCACCGGAGCTCCTGCAATTTTGTAACGCAATTTCAAATGATGATGGGTGCGCAGGTAGGCTGCTGCCTCCACTAGCAGAAGTTGCCCCTTCCATGGCGTAAGCATCCCGTGCATTCCAATCGTTATGACTCCGTTCTTAGGCGTTTGGCGATTTACCATACTTGGGTGTTTTACGACATCGTATATTGCCCGAACATTGAGATCCGAATCAATCGAGGAATGTAGATGTCTCTCGACGGCTTCAGAAATTGCGAGAACGGGGAATCGGCCGAGTAAGCGACGCGCAAGCGAAAGGCGCCTTCTTGGCTTCTCCCAGCCTCGTTGGTGAACTACGAATGGAATGTTAAGCAACCTCGCTGCTATCATGCTTGCGAGATTGTAAGAAATTCCATTGTTGAGATGCAGGATGTCTGCTCTGCTGGATTTCGCAATTCGCACGATTGCATAGATCCAGTATGCATCCTCCATCACTTCACGTATATAGGACGGAAAACGAGATACCCAACGAGGAATACGAGCCATTTCGTAGCGCACTTTGGTTCCATCAAGCACACTGTCGGGAAACGGAATTCTCGTCAGTATAGTCGCCTCCACGTTTTCTTGCGCATCAATCAGCTCGATAAGGCTCTTGCCAGACCCGCCCCATGCGATCGCATACTCCAGATAGAGCACACGGATCTTATCTCGGCCCACAGGCGTTCCGATCACTGACTGAGTCTCGATAACTGGGTATTGTTTCACTGTCTGAAATGACGGTGAATGGGCAGCGTTTGCTCTCAGTGCCTATGTCGGCGTCTGTAGAACTATGGGATTCCGATATGTGTATATCGAAAGAGCGGCAGAACTAAGAAACCCACAAGATGCGATGTGAGGATCTTGCGGGCTCTCGTCGAAGAGGCGTCTCGGCTCGCCAGGGTCCCTGAAAATGAACCGAATACCGTCGTCATTGCGATCGGTATGCGAAGTACCTCCAACTGGTACTGTATTGCTGGTTGAACTGCTTTGAGCCGTAGAGAAAAGACTTCTCAACAGAGCCCTTGAAAATGGCGTCTGCTCTGGTCGCTGCGGTATTTGAACGAGTCTTAGTGTACACCCAGGCGTAGCCGTTTACAATGAGACTGTTGAGTTCAGGCACCGGCGCTGTATCTCCAACCCCTGTACAGGCGGCTGGTAGATACTTGAAGCCTTGAGCGGTCGGCACCCACTGTGACCATAGCCAATTTGTATTCTTTTCGACTGCTGTTAGAATTCGAGAATCCTCACGGAACAACTGATAGATCTGAATCAACGCTTCATTGAGCATTCCATCCATGTAGTTCAGGGATTGGTTGCAGTAGGCTGTGAATCGATACGAGCCATCTGATTCTTGAGCACTCAGCACGGCGGTGTATGCACTTTCGAGCTCAGCAGCCAACGTTGCCGGACTGTCGCTCAATCTCCAGGCCCACAGATGAGCCATGAGTACGCGCGCGCGAATTCGATTTTCGATATCTGCAGACGTTTTGGTACCCAAGCCAACCCGCACTCTAAAGTACCAAAGTGTTGTTGTAACACGGGTGATTGCGTATCGCGATTGTTCATCTCCAGTTAGAAGGTAGTGCAGGCCAAGCCCATCCATCTGCGACCAATGAGGAGATGTGCCGTAGTTGCTTTGCTCGAGGTATCCCTTTCGATAGTTCAATAGGTGCTGAGTACCTCTTGACCAATAGATGGGGTTACCGGATCGCACCCACATAGCGTAGTACGCTTGCGCACGATCATAATAATTCTCCATCCACCCATCGCCATAATTGGTGAGAAGGAGGTCTGCGAACTTCGCGAAGTCTTCATCGTACCGCTTCCCGAGCGCACCAAAGCGAATGAACGTTTCCGCCATGGTGAGAGTCGGACCGACCAGGTCTGTAGAAACCAAGTACGCTGGATCTGTGGGAAGGATGACCGCATCTGGATTCCCCCTGTCTCCTTCCTGCTTTGGTATATCGACTCCAGATCGACCGGTTTGTCCGACTACAATTTGCGCTGCAATTCCGCCCGTCGTGGGCGGGTCGAACGGAAACTGAACGAGCACGCTACGCAGACTGCCGTCCTGATGGCGTCCCGAGAGCTCCTCGACAAAGATCCTTTGTTCTACTCCACCCACGAGTACTCGGACTTTGCGACTTTCGCCGGCTCGGAGCAGACCTTGGGGCAATGGTATCGCATTGGAGACAAGCACCGTGCCGACTCCAGGGTTTCGACGACTCACTGAAGCATTGATTGACAAACTCGTGGGTTGGGCAGGCCTTGATTCAACCGTTACTAGCAGAGTATCCGGACGCGCGCCAAATGCGGACGCCACAATCTCCGTCTGACCAACGCTCTTGGCTTCAACTGTTCCGTCTTGACGCACTGCAGCAATCAAGGGATTATGGGAAACATATGTAACGGTCTCACCATTGGCGCCGCTTACGGGAAAAGAGGCCATATCACCGGCGAACAAAGCGACTGAATGCACACCAAAAGAGAGTGCAGCACTGCCACCCACTACTACGGGAAGCCGACCTGACGCACCTGTCAGATCGACCACTTCAATCACGGCCAACCCATTGCTTCTCGCGGAAACCACGCCTGCAGGGGATACCATGGCCACAGATGTGTTGTTACTACGAGCTTGCGGGCGATATCTGTTTTCCGTTGGCTGAATGAGCTGGGAGGCACCGATTTGGCCGAGTCGCAGTGTATCGACGCTGAAACGTAGTTCGCGGGGGCCGCTACCAATCCGTACAACAAAGGTATCGATAGCGACATCGGGTCGTATATGAAGAATGAGAGTTGCCCCATCGCCGGTTCCCTGAACTACGCCCTGAGCCGTAACTGACGCAACGTTAAGATCTACGCTCCGGAACGAAGCACTCATCCCGACCTTTCGCGTGTCGCGAAAGGTTTTCGGAGCGTCTGGCAATTGGATTGTTTCACCAATCTGAAGCGCGATAGGCGCGCCTGAGAACACCGCACTGGTCTCAACGGACGAGCTGGCTGGCGCGCGGTTCGGCGAGATGAATGCTGATGGTGCATCGCACGCTGCGAGCGACGCAAAAAATATGAGGGCGTTCACACGATGAACGATACAGCGCAACACTAATTCCTCCAGCGATCTCGGCAGCCCGCTTCGGCGCTCCATCGTCGATAGCGCACTAGCTTCTGAGCTCTGTGATCCCGGCATCGCCGAGCTTGCTGCTCGTGCGATTGGGGCC
Source organism: Gemmatimonas aurantiaca (assembly GCF_037190085.1). Lineage (NCBI taxonomy): Bacteria > Pseudomonadati > Gemmatimonadota > Gemmatimonadia > Gemmatimonadales > Gemmatimonadaceae > Gemmatimonas > Gemmatimonas aurantiaca. Next base: position 19,503 of record NZ_JBBCJO010000008.1, on the reverse strand, counting down.
TAGGAACATGGACGGCTCTCGCTCACAAAGACGCCGCGCGTGCAGCTTTCGCAACCGATTGCGCGAGTCTTGTTGGGGCATGCATACTGGTAGGCCCGGCGCTGGTAAACCACTTAAAAACAAAGGTTTGTGTGAGCCGAACTGGTGAGAAGCATGGGGTGCTGAGGATACTATATCTTTATCCCGACACGCTCGGACCGTCGCAAGATCGTAGTCGAAACGCCTTGCACTTCCTAGGGCAGAGGCTGCGAGGCGATGTCGTAGCTGTCACAATTCCCAGGAAGCCGAATTCTTCCGTAACGGAAAAAACGGACGGACTGATCGGTCAATTTGACTTTTTTTCGGCCCGTTCTTCCAAGCTCCCTCGTCGTCTCCGCAAGTTAGGAGAGATTGCGAATTTTTTCCGTGTGGCGATGCAAAGACGCTCTTTGGGAGGACCATATGATGTTATTGTGGCACACGGCCCCTACAGGATCGGACTGATTGCCTTTTCTCTTTCCATTTTTTGGAAAAGTCCACTCATGGTAGAATTCCCTGGCCACCCCCTTCGAGGACTTGCTCTAGACAAGAGCAAACTCGGCCGTCTCAAGCGCACTATCGCGCCAATGATTTTGAGAATGATTGTGCGAAGAAGCAATGCCATTCGCCTTCTGTATCCTAGCCAACTCGATGACGTCATAGGAGTTCATCGTTCAGAAGTTTCCTCTCGTTTTCACGTATTCCACGAATTCGTACCTCTTTCCTCTATTGAAAGAGGTGAGCATCGGAGTCAGACCATTCTTTTTGTTGGTTTCCCCTGGATGCTCAAAGGGGTAGATGTACTGATACGTGCTTTCCTACGACTGGCGGAAGACTACCCCCAAGCGACCCTGCAAATCATAGGTTACTGTGCCGATCTTAAACCTTGGCAGGAACTCGCAGAATATCATCCAAGAGTTCAGTTCAGTGGACCACTCCCAAATGAAATGGTTGTCCAGTTAATGGCGAATGCGGCGATGTTCGTCCTTCCTTCTCGAACGGAAGCGATGGGCCGCGTGCTTTTGGAAGCAATGGCGGCTGGAACGCCGGTCATCGCGTCTCGGGTGGATGGAGTTCCGCACTACGTGCGAGACGGGGTCGATGGTTTGCTCTTCACCAGCGAGGATAGTGGCGAACTTGAAATAGCCATTCGTGCCGTGTTGGACGACCCAGAGCAGGCCCAGTTCCGTGCAGATGCCGCTCGGCAACGGGTAATGACTTGCTATAATGAGTATAGCTATGCCGAAAATTTTGAACGCGCCGTTCGTTCGGCACTTGAAGATTTCGAGAGAAAATCCACTAGTATAGACCCGATATAATCCCAAGAAAAATGCTCTATGACATGATTCCGTCCATTCCGCGCCAACTCACGTGCCAGTTCAGGCTCTCGCTCTAAGCGCTCAAGAGCATTCGCCATCGAATCACCGTCATCGGCTCGAAGAAAATGGACTTCATCTTTCAATTGTAGGCCGTCAACAGCGAGGCCTGTTGCGACGAGGGGGCAACCAAGCGCTAGCGCGTCGAGCACTTTGAGTCTCGTGCCGCCGCCTTGGCGAATAGGGCACAAGTACGCAAACGCTCGGTGGATGAACGGTCTAACGTCTGGGACAAAGCCGGCGACCTCTATCCTAGCGTCCGTACGTGCAAGCTGAAGCACTTCTGTTGGAGGCGACTTGCCAACAATAGTCATCGAGTGCTCCGGATTTGCGTTCACGAGTGTTTCCCACAACTCTTCTGCGAGCCATTTGATTGCATCTCTGTTAGGATACCAATCCATACCACCGGCGAAGACTAGAGAGTTCGGGATCTGCGAAACGGTCGCACGGGGTTCCGGAGAGAAGTATTCAACGTCTACTCCGTTCGGTACAATAAATGTTTGCACGTCACCAACTACAGATCGCAGGCGCATGCTGTCCTCCAGAGATACGACCCAATGATGCGCAGCAAGCTTGCTAATTTCGATTTCCAAAGCAGCAGTTCGAGTTGCTTGGGCATCGAATAGCGCGGTCAGCGCACCGCCCTGTCGACTAGCGCGTTGTGCCAGCAAAGCCGATTCAACGTTGTGGTGATTTACAATAAGGGTCTGACAATTGACGTGTTTGACGTATGGTGCGAGGAATGCGGTGTCCAATATTACCAAACATGGCTCAACAGCTGCAGCCGATACAATTTGTGCGTGCAGAGCTTCATGATAAAACAAACGTTCCCAATAAGTGCTCTTGCCAAGGAGACTTCTGCACATGGGCAATACCTTATCGAGGCCAGTCCTCGGCTTTATCGACGAAATACTCTTAACACCAAGTGCCGCCGAGACCGCTTCGTGGTCTTCGACTTCATCGACAACGAATAGGTGCACATCGAACGATTTTGCGACTTGACGCACGAGATGATGCGTCCGCTGCAGTGCGCCGTGTCCAGTGGATGGATATGGGAGAAAATGGCAGACCCACAGGATCTTGTTCATGTAGCAGAATGACGTGAAGGGGCAGTAAGCGAAAGCTGCCGATCGAAGGCCAAAATCTTACGAGTAAAAGCGAAGATAGTCCGCTGTCATGCGTTCGACGCTATAGTGCTCCACGACGAAATCACGCGCTGCTTTTTGAAGTTTGGCGTCCTGATAACTGGAGGCTGCCGTGAGCATGGCTGCCGCTATACTAGACCTGTCCGGACCTGATGCGAGGATACCGCGCTCATTTCTACCTAGGAGTTTAGGATTGGAGCCGACAGGCGTAGCGACCACAAGTGCGCCGCTGGCCATAGACTCCAAAATGCTAATAGAAGTGCCTTCAGCCAGGGAGGGAAGAACAAAGATGTCTATTGCTCGGTGAACGCGATCTGTATCCGCTCGTTCTCCAAGAAATCGGCAACTTTCCGCAAGTCCCCAATGTTCTGCGATCGACCGAAGTTCCAGCTCCAAAGGGCCGGCTCCTACAAGCAGAAGGACGGGACGATGTTCGAGAGGGATCTTGGATCGGATCTCGGCGAATGCCTCGATCAATACGTGGAGGTTCTTCACGCTGACGAGCCTTGCGACCACTCCAAAGACGAGCCGATCGCTGACATCGAGCGCACGACGAATTAACGATCTGTCCAAAGCATCGGGGGCGAATTTGCTTGAGTCCACCCCATTCTCGCAAATAGAAATCTTGGATCTATCAACGCCGACCCTTACTACCAAATCCTCCGCCAGCGGAGCTGATACCGTGACGATCCTATCTGTCATCCGCGCTTCCCATTTTCTCAGGGGGATGTCAAACCAAGGATCCTGATCCGGCTTTCCGTGGACAGTGTGAACTGTACGCCTGATACCTGCCATACGTGCTGCACGGCATGCTCGTCCCCATACACCACTATGAGAGTGGACGACATCAGGTCGAAGTCGAGTAAAGTGAGTGGCAAGGCCGGGAGCTGAAAAATTCGAGAGAAAGCCGGGCGCCTTTTGAAAGGAAACGCGTATGCCAACGGAAGTGAGTGTCTTGATAAGCTCGCCATCCGCATTGTCCACGCACGTCACGCCGACTTCCATGCCAGCGCGATGCAGTGCGGTGGACAGTGTAACCGCCATGTGCTCCATACCACCAACCTGAAGACTGGGTAGAACCATCTCGACTTTCATAGTGCGTTGGTTGGTGCGTTAATGGCCGGCTTGGTGGGAACGTAAGTCCATTGCCTCTTTGTACAACGCTATGAGTGCGGCCGTACGCCTCTCAAGCGAATAGCGATCGAGCAGCTCGTCCCTGGCACCCAGCCCATCGAGAGCATATTCACGTGAACTAACTTCTCGAATCACACGCTCGAGCGCTGCCGCGTCGTCGACGCGGCATAACCTGCCAGCCCGTGGATCGGATAGGACTTCAGGGATAGCACCCACCGTGGTCGCCGCGATGGGCAGTCCAAACCGCAAAGCTTCGAGAAGGACGTTGGGTAAACCCTCACTTCGTGAGGGGATCACAAGCACATCGAGTTGGCGATACAGGTCGTCTGTGTTCCTGAGATGACCGACGAATTCCACCGCAGCACCCAAGCCGAGATTGCTCGCCATCCTTTCAAGAGACTCTCTTTCGGGGCCATCACCCGCGATGAGGGCGCGATACTTGTAGCCATCTGCGTCCAGGCGCGAACAAGCCTCCAAGAACACATCGACCCCCTTCTCGGGGCTGAGTCTACCCACCACTCCTATCGTTACAGGCGATTTCGTATTGCGTTGTACCGTTCGGAGGCCTCTCTGCGGATCCGCCGGCAGGAGGACAGCGTTGTAAACTATCCTAATTTTGTTACCGAGAGATACGGCGTCATTTTTATGATGCATTGACATGACTGTGACCAAATCTGCCTTCTTCATTAACTGCTGATCCAACCAATGATAAGCGCGCACCTTCAAGTTCTCTGCTGTCGCTCCGTGAAAGAATGCAATCCACGCGGTTTTGCAGAATGCAAAGGATCGCGCGAAGAACATGCAAGCGGATGGCTTGTATCCGTGAGTTTGTACTAGATCGGGAGCATACGAGTTCAATTGCGTGCGGAAACGCTTCAGTGCCCCAGGTCCAAACGTATAACCTTCCTCCACCACTCGATAGTCAATTGAGTGGGAAGCGAGAAAGTTCTCAAACGGCGAGACGCTTCGACCTTTGCGACGAAACACTAAGACCCTGACAGAAAGTCCCAACTCTGCCAGCCTTTCGATACTCGCAACGAGCTGCCGCCCTGGTCCCGAAACTTCCACCGTATCGATGACAGCCAGGACGCGCAGTTGGCGTCCTGGCTCTTCGACTCTAGTCACTTACGGATGCTATCCTTCCGCGCCTTCGGAAACTTCTCCGACAGCCCATCCACATACGGCCGCTCTCCATGGCCGACATAGATCTGCCGCGGGCGCGCGATCTTCTGCTCTTTGTCCAGGATCATCTCCTCCCACTGCGCCAGCCAGCCCGATACACGCGCCACGGCAAAGAGCACGGTGAAGAAGTCCGTCGGGAAGGCCATCGAGCGATAGATGAGTCCCGTGTAGAAATCGACGTTCGGATACAGCTTGCGTGACACGAAGTAGTCGTCGGACAACGCAATGCGCTCGAGTTCCAGTGCGATCTCGAGGTCCTTGTCCATGCCCACCTGCGCAAACACTTCGTCGGCAAGCTTCTTCACGATGCGCGCCCGCGGATCGTAGCTCTTGTACACGCGGTGGCCGAAGCCCATGAGTCGCTCACCCTTGCCGCTCTTCACCGCCTCGATGAAGGCGGGGATGTTCTTCTTGTCGCCGATCTCGGTGATCATGCGTAGCACGGCTTCGTTGGCGCCGCCATGCAACGGGCCGAACAACGCCGCGATACCAGCGGCCACCGCCGAGAACGGGTCGACATGGGAGGAGCCAACGGCACGAACGGCGTTGGTGCTGCAGTTCTGTTCATGATCCGCATGCAGGATGAACAGCACTTCGAGCGCCTTCACGAACACCGGGTTGGCTTCGTATTTGGGCTCCGACATCCGCGCCACCATGGAGAGGAAATTCTCCGTGTAACTCAGATCGTTGTCGGGGTAGATGAAGGGCAATCCCTTCACGTGCCGATACGCAAAGGCCGCAATGGTGGGAAGCTTGGCCAGCAGGCGGATGGTGCTGATGTAGCGCTGTTGCGGGTCCTGAATGTCGCGGGCTGCCGGATAGAAACTGGAGAGCGCGGCCGTCGCGCTGCACAGCATGCTCATCGGGTGTGCATCATACCGGAACCCTTCCAGGAACTTCCGGATGTTTTCATGCACGTAGGTGTGATACGTGATGTCGCGCACCCACTCGTCATACTGATGCTGGTCGGGCAGTTCGCCATTGCGCAGCAGGTAAGCCACTTCGAGGAACGTGGCATTCTCTGCCAGTTGCTCGATGGGATAACCGCGGTAGCGCAGAATGCCCTTGTCACCGTCGATGAATGTGATGGCACTGCGGCACGAGGCGGTGTTCATGAACGCCGGATCGTAACTCAGCAGGCCGAATTCACTTGCCTCACGCTTGATGGGACGCAGATCCATCGCACGGACATACGTGTCACCCTCCGGCCCTTCGGTGCGCACGGCGGCGCTGTAGGTGGAACCGGTGCGGTTGTCGCGAAGCTCGAGAGTGTCGGGCGTCGCCGGATTGGAAGCGGAGGTTGGCTGGCTCATCGGTAAACAGGCAACTCGGGGAAATCGGCATCACTGTGAGTCCCATGTGCACACAGCGTGGTACTCAAACTTAAGTCGGTGCGCGGTTGCTGTCCGCAAGATCGCATCGCTGACGCCGTCTAGGTGGCGGCCGGCAACCGTAGCTCGAATTCAAGGCAGGTTCCGGGCCCTTGCTGATGGCCCAGTTCCAGCCGACTGTTCAGATCGGCAAGTGCGCGCCTGCAGATGGCGAGTCCGAGGGTCCGGCCATTCCTTGAAAAAGGAAGTTGCTCCTGTCCGGGCGGCTCTCCAATCATGGCGCGCGCTGGCTCATTGAGACCCGTGCCGGTGTCGCTGACCCGGAATCGCACCCGCGCCTCGTCCAGTTCTTCCACGGTCACCGAAATCGTGCCTCTGATCGTGAACTTGAGGGCGTTCGTCACCAGGTTGAGCAAAACCTTCTGAAGAATCTCCGGATGCCCCGTGCGGAGGTCCGTACGTGGGCCCGACCAGCGAAGCACAAGTCCACGTTCCTGGGCGATCGGAGCGAGTAGCGCACGTACCGTATGCCATGTGCCGGTGACGGAGAACGCCGTCGGGACTTCTGCAGGCGGAGAAACGTCGCTGCGTCGGGCCAGTTCGAGAGCGTTGCGGGTGAGATTGTTCACCTCGAATGCCGCCTCGTACAGAATCCCCAGTTGCAACTCCTGCTGGCGGGTCAGGGGGCCGGCACGTCCGCTCTGCAACTGCCCGATGAGCACCAGCATCGAACTCAAGGGAGAGCGGAGGTCGTGGACGACCTCCGTCAGGAGTTCCAGTGCTGCGGGAGCGTCATTCAGCTCCCGTGTTTTCCCGGACAGCTCTGACAGCGCCAGATGCCTGCCCGCTTCGATGAGGGGCTCGAGTCCAGCCGGGCTGACATCGACCGCCCGTATCGGGGTGTCAGTCGGCGGAGCCGGAGAGCGCGTCACGTTTGAACCCGTGCTTTTCCATGAGTCGATACAGCGTGGTGCGATCGATGCCCGCCAGACGCGCGGCCTTGGACATGTTGCCCCCTGCCCGTGCCGTCAGACGCGTCAGGTACTCTTTCTCGAAGTGGGCGATCAGGCTGTCCTTGGCCGAATGGAACGCCTCGTTCATGATCGCTGCCGGCAATCCGCCGTCCGCCTGCGCCATGGGCGCGTCGTCGTAGATCGGAATATCGTCGGGCGTGATCGGGCGGTCGCTGTCGGCAATGACGGCCACGTGTTCGATCACGTTCTGCAGTTCGCGCACGTTGCCACGCCAGGGACGCGACTGCAGGAATTCGATGGTTTCCCGCGTGAACGAGGGGGCGGGGGCTCCGCCCGTCCGATGCCGTTCCCACGATCGCTTCAGGAAATGTTCGGCCAGCATCGGAATGTCTTCCAGGCGCTTACGTAGCGGCGGCAGCTTGATGGGCACCACACGCAGGCGATAGAACAGGTCTTCGCGCAGGATGCCCTGCTGCACCGATTCCTGCGGGTCCCGATTGGTGGCCGAAATGAACCGCACGTCCACCACCGCGTCCTGGGTCTCACTACCCAGCCGACGCACCACGCCATCCTGCAGCACACGCAGCAGCTTGGCCTGGAGCGGCATGGTCATCTCGGTGAGCTCGTCCAGAAACAGCGTACCGCCGTTGGCCACCTCGAGAAGACCAGCCTTGTCACGGTCGGCGCCGGTGAAAGCGCCTTTCCGGTACCCGAACATCTCCGACTCGAGCAGGTTGTCGGGGAGTGCGGCGCAGTTCACCGGCACCAGCTTGCGCGCCGAACGGCGGCTGTGCTTGTGGATGAACTGGGCGATCATCTCCTTGCCAGTCCCGCTCTCGCCGCTGATCATGACCGACGCGTCGGTGGCCGCCACCTTCTGTGCCAGCTCCACGGCCTTCCGGAACGTGGGCGAGACGCCTAGCAGCGACATCAGCTCGCCGGCGCCGCTCTGCGTAACCAGACCGGCGGGTTTCACCGGTTCTTTGACGTCGCGCACGGCCGCAGCGGCGTGGGCGGCGCGGCCCACCAGTACCTGCAAGTGGCTGGCAGAGAAGGGTTTGGGTAGATAGTCCCAGGCGCCGGCCCGCAGGGCTTCGATGCTGGAGGCCACCGTGGGATTCCCTGTCATGACCACCACGATCACCTGCTTGTGCGCTTCCACCGCGGCCTTGAGGACCTCCATGCCCGATACTGGCGTCATGTAGAGGTCCACCAGGATCAGATCGAAGCGTTTGCGGCGCACCATCTCCAACGCCTCGTCGCCCCGTCCGGTGGCCGTGATGACATGACCATCCATCTGGAGCACGGAGGCACACCCCTCCCGCAGCGTCCGGTCGTCGTCGACGATCAGGATACGCAGGCCTGTTCCCTTATCGGGAACGGCGGCTGATGGAGGTTCGGTGAGGAAGGGGTCGGTCATTGGCGATGCATCGGGGAATCCCGAAAGAAATCCCGGAAGTGAGGGATGGATCCAACTCACACGTGGCGGATACACCATACGTGAGCCATTCCCGTATCCGGAGCAGGTCGAAATATCGTATGGAAGGCGTTCCGTCAAGGTAAATCGTAGCTTTCCGGCTACAATCACCGTCTCGTGACTGCAACAACGGGTAAAAGGTAACCGGTTTGTTGCGCGTCTGCTGCGTGGTGCGTGCGCTTACGCAGCAGTGTGTTGCGCCACAGATTTGTGAACGTCTCTCATCAGATAATTCGGCTCCCGCAGTACTTCCACATCGTCATCACACAATGTCCGGCCAGCAGATACAGCCTGTTCAACCGCGCGATGCCGCGCTCGAGCCGTATCAGGAAGGAGATCCTCCTGGAGATTGGGGGGGCTCGTCCGCAGACGCTGCTCCGGAGCCCAAGGGGCCGAATCTTCGCCGCTATCTGGCGGCGGTGAACCGTTTCAAGTGGCTGGTGCTCCTGCTGCTGCCCATTGGCGGGGCTGCCGGATACGCGGCCACCCGGTTCATCGAGCCGGAGTACGAAGTGCAAGCCACCATTCTGCTAGAGCAGGGCACGGGTGTGAACAATGGTGCCGGGCGGGGGCCTATTCAGGCGGCAGAGCTGTTGCAGGCCTCTGGATGGCAGGACCTGTTACGCTCCTATGCCATTGCGGACCCGGTGGTGATGGGACTCGGACTATTCGTCACTCCTGTGGCGGATGCCGACAGCGTGCTGTTCCGACAGTTTCGAGTGGACCAGACGCGACTCCGACCGGGCGACTACAAGCTGACCATTGCCGGCGGTCGCTATGTGCTGAGTCTCAAACCTGGCATCGAAGTGGAGAAAGGAGCGGTCGGTGATTCCATCGGGCGTCCGGTGGGCTTCCAGTGGCAACCGGCGTCTACCGATTTTGGACGACGCGCCACTGTCGAGTTCAACGTGCAGACGCCGCGTGAGGCATCGAGGGCGCTGATCAAGAAACTCTCCCTTTCGTTGCAAACCGGTTCTTCATTCCTCTTTCTGCGTATGACCGGGCCCAATGCCCAGCGCAGCGCGGCCACCCTCAATGCCTGGGTGGAACAGTTCGTAACGGTGGCTACCCAGTACAAGAAGCAGAATGTGGTCCAGGTGGCCGGTATTCTCGAGGGACAACGTGAGTATGCTGCGCAGGAATTGGCCGGCGCCGAGTCGGCGCTGGAGAGTTTCCGCGTGCGCACGGTGACCGAACCCAGCGAGCGTCAGACGATCACGCCGGGAATCGAGATGACCAATTCCCCTGTGTTCGAGAACTATTTCCGCGACAAGATTCTCTCGGACAACTATCGGCGCGATCGCGAGGCGCTCGAGCGTATTCTGCAGAGCGGCCGTTCAGGCACGCCCATCACGCGTGAAGCGGTGCTGTCGGTGCCTGCGGTGAATGCCGACCCTGCTGCAGACAACCTGCGCAAAGCACTCGAAGAGCAGGCTGCCCGCGAATTCGAGTTGCGCCGGCTGCGTGAGACGTACACTGATGAATATCAGCGAGTGAAAGACGCGCAGGCCGCACTGGCAGGACTGCGCGATTCGGTGGTCCCGCGGGCCCTCAATGCGTATCTCGGAGAACTTCGCCTGCGTGAGCAGACGCTGAATGCCACCATCGATCAGAGCAGCAGGGATCTGAAGGGTATTCCTTCACGCACTATCGAGGAACAGCGTCTCAAGCGACAGGTGGATGTGGCGGCGCGGGTATACGAAAGTCTGAATATGAAAGCGGCCGAAGCGAAGCTTGCCGAGGCATCCACTGTTCCCGATGTGAGCATCCTCGACGCGGCAGTTCCGCCGCTGGCGCCTACGCGCAACACGGCGCCCATGATCATTTTAGGGGCCATTGGCGGCGCCTTGGCGTTGGGCATCGCTCTCGCCATTCTGCTGGATCAGGTGGACAAGCGATTCCGCTATCCAGAGCAGGTCACGGACGATCTGGGACTGTTCGTGTTGGGTGTAGTGCCAGTGATCGGTGGCAAGGGGCGCCGCAAGGCAGAACAGGCCGCACAAGTAGTGGAAGCATTCCGCACTATTCGCATGAATGTGCGATACGCTGCCGATCCATCGCGTCCGCTCGCCATGACCATCACAAGCCCAGGTCCCAACGACGGGAAGAGTCTCATTTCATCAAACCTGGCGTTGAGTTTTGCGGAATCGGGGCTGCGTACGCTGCTCATTGATGGCGATATTCGCCGCGGTGAGCTGGCGAAGACGTTCAATATCCATTCGCGGCCGGGGCTGGTGGAGTATCTGGAGGGGACTGCCTTGATCGCCGAGGTGCTGAACCCACTCACTTCGCATGCGAATCTGACTCTGATGCCCGCTGGGGTGCGGCGACGTCGCGCGCCGGAATTACTCGCCACGCCCAGGCTCTCTCAGTTGCTCAATCAGATGACCAGCGAGTTCGATGTGGTGATCGTCGATTCTCCACCTCTCGGTGCAGGATACGACGCCTATGCACTCGCAACCGCCACCGGCAACATGGCGCTGGTGATGCGCGCCGGTGTCACCGACCGCAAGATGGCGGCAGCCAAAATGGCCACGGTCGACACGCTCCCCATCCGGGTGATGGGCGCCGTCCTCAACGGAATCAAGATGACCGGTGTGTATCAGTACTACTCGTACTATCAGGACTACGCCGCCACCGATGAAGAGCAGTCAGAGCGCCTGCCGTCCGGCAGGGGAGCCGCGCGACCTGCTGCGCTTTCTGGGGGGATTGGCAATGAGTAAGCGGCAGAAGGTCGTGCGGCGCGTTGTTGTAATTGCCGCCGGGGCATGTCTGGCTGGTGCCGGACCTCTCTCCGCACAGACACCTGTTGGCAGCGTGGCCACCATGCAACGTGCCAGCCGGGCCGATCTTGCGGCGCGAGTTACACAGTTGGAGCAGCAGGTGGCCAGCGGAGCACTCAAAGGAAAGAGTGCAGAACAGGCCAATCGTGAGATTGCCGAGATAAAAACGCGACTGTTGGCGGGTGATTTCCAAGTGGGTGACCGTTTCGTCATTACGGCCCGCATGGACTCCGTGCGGGCGGATACGGCATCGGTACGCGACAGTCTCAAGGTCACCGTACTCAATCTGCCCGACATCACGATTGCCGGCGTCTTGCGATCAGAGCTGGATGAACGGATCAACGCGCATGTCGCCCGATATGTGCGTAACGTGACCGTGCGGACCAGTGTACTTACGCGTGTGGCCATTCTTGGTGCGGTTGCGAGACCCGGCTTCTACTATGCCCCACCAGACCGCCCCGTCAGTGATATGGTCATGCTGGCGGGGGGGCCAGTGCAAAACGCCAATCTCAATGAATTCGAAGTGTATCGCGCCAGAGCGCGGATGCTCTCGGCGAAGGAGTCGCGCAATGCCGTGCGTAACGGGACCACGTTGGAACAACTGGATATTCGGTCAGGTGATGAATTCCGCATTCCTCAGAAACGGAAGATCAACTGGCAACTGGTGATTCAGTTGGTCTTTATTCTGAGTTCGCTGCTGTTCGCCCTCATTAACTTCCTGAAGTGGTACTACGATCGACAGGAATAGGGCTCGGACTCGCTAAAGCGATCACGTGGGACGGAAAACGAAAACGGATGCGGAGCCTGAATGGGCACCGCATCCGTTTTGGGGTTTGGTAGAGTTTTCCGGGTGCCACCGCAGAGACCCACAGATATCTGCCGGCTCCATACCGTACCGGATATCGCCATGACCTGACGCACTTGCATGCCAGGTTTAGCATATCTGCCAACGAAAGAGAGGCCCCCTGCAATATTGCAAGGGGCCTCTCTACTACCGGCTAGCCACCAGAAGGATCAGACGTTCGTCTGACGACGACGACGGTTCGCCACCAAGAGGCCAGCGAGACCGGCCGCCATCAGAGCGTACGTCGACGGCTCCGGGGTCACCACCGCAGGCGCCGTACCCTGAACCAGGAACGACTGCGAACCGGCGTTCCCGCTGGACCAGTTGGCCGCATCGACCAGAACCAGCCAGCTGTTGGAATGATCCGCACCGGAATAAGCACCATCAGCCACGTTGGTCAGGCCGGCGGAGATGTCCCAGATTTGCTGCTGGATCGGGGCGTTATGGGAATTGCTGAAATTGTAGGTTCCGGCGAGGCCGGCCATCGTGTTCAGCTCGTCCGTATTGTCGATATTCGCCCAACGCGCACCCGTCGCATTCGCCGAGAGGAACTGGTCGAAGGTGAGCAGCGTGTAGGTGGTCGTCTGACCGTAATTGAACGTGCGCAGCTGATCGAAGCAGTACACGATGTTGGTCAGGCTGTATCCGGCAGGTACGCCGCTGAAGGTGGCATTGAAGCTGCCACCCGAGCCCGCCTGCTGGTAAACCGAGTTCACCGTAACCTGAATGTTAACTTGGGCCTTGGCCCCGCTGGTCATGACCGCTACGGCCGCGGCCGCGATCATCACAGACTTGAAAAACCGCATGGTCAGTCTCCGTTTGTTTTGCTGAACACCAGGGCCGCCTCAGTGGGCACCTGTGCGCTTCCAGCTCGGCAAGCAAGTGTCGCCTCGCTCATGAGTAGGAGCAAGTCGCGTGCCGCATCCGCATCGTGCGAGGAAGAGGGATGATCCAAAGGGTGTTTTGTGCTAAGTTATTTCACAGTAATGACTTATGTTGCATTCTCGTCGTCGGTGTCACAAATGTGACCAAGGCCGCGACGTGATGCGGATCGCGGCCTTGGTAAAAAACGCAACAGTTGTTGTGTCAGCGCATCAGTGCTGCTCCCGGACGGAGCGGGTGCCGTCGGAAAAAACGATCTCCACAGAGTGGCCCGGATCGCGGAATTCATCTCCCGGCCGCCTCAGGAAACTCAGGATCTCGCCGGTGTTGCGGTCACGCACCATGCCCATCCGGAAGGTCTTTTCGTTCCAGTTCACCCGGCGGCGCGCGCCCCCGACGCTCTCCAGACGGGTTTCGACTTGGGAAGACTGCTGATCACCGGTGTCCCGAACCGCTGCCTGCGTACTCCGCGCGCTCTGCTGAGATGCAAGAACTCTCGGTGACCGCATGGACCGCACGACGATGCGGGCGACTTTCTCCTGCACGGCCGTGCTCACCGGAACCACAATGGCAAACTGCTGAGCGTCGTCCGCGTGATCGATCGATTCCATGGTGAAGCCATGGTTGGCCAGAAGGCTTCCGTGCTCATCATAGAGATCGACTTCGTGTGTGACCGCCGCCGGTTGCGGAGTGGCGCGCGCAAATACGGGGAAAGCGGGCTCGAGCGTTACGACGCCGCCCGTGGAGCGACCCCAGAGCAGCAATCCATCCGAGCTGGCGGCACTGGCCACCATCGATGCAGTCCCGCGCCACTGTGCGACGCGGCTCCAGGTCCAGTCACTCACCCATTGGGTTGAGCAATAGCCCATGACATCCGTGGCCGTCGGTGACACCAGTGTATTCGTCTGCGCGTTCCATCCCCACGTTCCGGTCACGCCGCCAGCATAGGGATATGCGGCCGTACCACTCACGCCGCAGGGAGCGTGTGCCAAACCGAAATTGTGGCCGATCTCGTGGGCAAAAATGCGCTGGTAAGTGGCGTCCTGATCCCAGCCCACTGCAGCGCGGCCAGGTTGGAGACCGTAGCCGGCAACTCCCGATGAGTAGCTGGTCTTGACTACGCCGTAGTAATGCGACGTGGCATCCTTGTCCACCGCTCGCAGGGCGTTCATCTCATTGAGGACGGTGAGCCATGCCCCGTTCCCATCACTCGACTGCAGAGAAGAGGCATTCGATACGAAGGGCGCGCGTACCGACGCCGTCACATCACGGACAGGGTGGACCAGCTTCAACATCTCCAGCCAGCTTGCTTTGTTGGACTCGGAGACGTTTCCGGTCAACCCAGCCACTGTCACCGGCACGAACTTCACTTCCATGGCCGCAGGGTTCACCGTTGTCACCGCCTTCAACGTCCCGCCCCGCGGCCACACGTTGTCCGTGCGATCGCTCTCTCCCAGCGTGTTGTTCGGATCCAGATCCGCCAGCACCTGCATCCCCGACCGCACATTGGCCGCCGGGATCACCACGTTCCAGCTCGACGACATCGTGCCTTCGCTGATGGCCGTGGGCACGCTCGCGGCCGTGGCCGGAACGGTCACCGTCGACACCAGGGAGCCATTCGCGTAGATGCGCAGGCGCACATCGGGGCGGGCCGAATTGGTGGCCGCCGCCTTCACGAACACGCGGGCCAGCGCATCACGGCCGATGACGATCGGCGCGGTGCCCTCCCAGTTCTGCGCGGCCTGCGTCACGTACACGTTCTCGATGGACAGATTGGGCGTGCTGCTGGACCCGCCGCCGGCTCCATTGGTGCCGTTGCCCGATCCACCACCCTGCGCCGCGTACGTCACTGCGGCCGCCTGCGCGGTCAGCGACGCGGTCACGGTCACCGTGCGCGTGGCCGGTGAGGGGGCGTAGGTGGTGCCGCCCGCCGTCACCGAGGCCGCCGTCACCGTATAGCTGCCCGGCACGAGGCCGGTGAGGGTCTGCGTGGCGGTCACGGCCTTCGAGTAGCTGCCGGGGCCGGTCACTGTGATGGCCGCATTGGCACCTGATGGCAGCCCGCTCGCGGTCACCGCAATCGCACCGGTGGCCAGGGCATAGCTCACGGGGAAGTTCAGGGTGTCACCGGCCAGGACGGTCTGGTCATATGACGCCGGCGAAGGCGCGTAACCATGTCCACCGCTCGTGATCGACGCGGCGGACAGGCGCCACCGGCCGGTCGTCGCGCTGGTGTTCGTGGTCGTGGCTGTCACCGACGTGGTGCCCCCCGACGGCGCGGTGAGTGTGATGGCGGCCTGCGCGCCACTCGGCAGCCCCGACACCGGGACGGCCACCACGGCCGCCAGGGCGGAGTAGGTCACCGTCTGCGAGGCGCTGCCGCCCGCGGTGATCGTCACCGCCTGCGAGAGCGGCGAGGCCGTATACGTACCGGCCGACGTGCGCACGTTGCGTACGGTGAGCGTATAGCTGCCCGCAGCCAGGCTTGTCAGCGTGGTGGTGGCCGTCAGCGCCTTCGAATAGCTGCTGGGGCCCGTCAGCGTCATGTCACCCGAGGCCCCCGAAGGCAGGCCCGACACGGTGAGAGCGAACGATCCGGCCTGCGAGGCATAACTCACCGCGGCTGCCTGCGCGACCAGCGAGGCGGTCACCGTCACTGTGCGTGTGGCCGGTGTGGGGGCGTAGCTGACGCCACCCGATGTCACCGACGCAGCGGTCACCGTGTAGGTGCCCGGCACGAGGCCGGTGATGGTCTGCGTGGCTGTCACCGTCTGCGAGAAGCTGTTGGGACCCGTGATGGTCAGGCTGGCGTTCACGCCATTCGGCAGACCGCTCACCGAGGTCGCGATCGCGCCGGTCGCCAGCGCGTAGGCCACCGGGAAGTCGAGCGTATCACCGGCCAGCACGGTCTGATCGTACGAGGCCGGCGATGGGGCATAGGCATGCCCGCCGCTCGTGATCGACGCGGCGGCGAGACGCCAGCGGCCGGTGGCGGCGCCGGTGTTCGTGGTCGCCGCCGTCACCGACGACGTGCTGCCCGACGGCGACGTGAGCGTGATGGCGGCCTGCGAACCACTCGGCACTCCGGTCACTGGCACCTTCACCACGGCGGGCAACGCCGCATAGGTCACCGTCTGCGATGCCGTGCCGCCGGTCGTGATGGTCACCGCAGCCGAAGCCGGCGTGCCCGCGTACGTGCCCGCCGAGGTGCGCACGTTGCGCACGCTCAACGCATAGCTGCCGGCCGCGAGCCCGGTGAGGCTCGTCGTGGCCGTCAGCGCACGCGAGTAGCCGTTCGGACCCGTGAGGGTCATGTCACCCGATGCACCCGACGGCAGCCCGGCCACCGTGAGCGTGAGCGCTCCGGCCTGCGAGGTGTACGCCACCGACGCCGCCTGGGCAACCAGCGAGGCGGTCACCGTCACCGTGCGCGTGGCCGGTGAGGGCGCGTACGTGGTGCCGTTCACGGTCACCGACGATGCGGAGATCGTGTAGGTCCCCGGCGTCAGATTGGTGAGCGTGGTCGTGGCGGTGGCCGTCTGCGAGAAGCTGTTCGGACCGGTCACGACCACCGTGCCATTCGTGCCCTGCGGCAGGCCGCTCACCGATACCGCGATGGCGCCGGTGCTCAGGGCGTAGGCCACCGGCATGTCCAGCGTGTCGCCGGCGAGAATGGTGCGATCGTACGAGGTGGGTGTGGCGGTGTAGCTGTGTCCACCGCTCTGCACCGTGCTGGCCGTAAGACGCCAGCGGCCGGTGGCGGCATTGGTGTTCGTGGTGCTTGCCGTCACCTGCGACGTGGTACCCGACGGTGCAATCAGCGAGATGTTGGCATTGGTGCCGGCCGGCACTCCCGACACCGACACGGACACCACCGAAGGCGCCGCGGCATAGGCCACCGTCTGCGTGGCCGTGGTGTTGGCCGTGATGGTGACCGCGCGCGTGAGCGTCGAGCTGGTGTACGTGCCCGCAGACGTGCGTACTGCGCGCACCGTGAGCGTGTAGGCACCCGGCGGCAGCGCGGAGAGTGTACCGGCCGCGGCGATGTTCTGCGAGAAGCTGTTGGGCCCCGTGAGCACCAGATCGGGATTTGCGCCCGCGGGCAGACCGCTCACCGACACATTGAGTGACCCCGTCTGCGACGTGTAGACCACCGACGCCGGTTCGGCCACCAGCGACGCCGTCACGGTCACCGTGCGTGTCGCTGGCGAGGGCTGATACGTGAGACCGCCCGCCGTGACCGACGTGGCCGACACCGTGTAGGTGCCGGGCGCGAGGTTGGTGAGTGTCGTCGTGGCGGTGAGCGTGCGCGAGAAGCTGTTCGGGCCCGTCACCGTGATGGTGCCGGTGCTGCCCGTGGGCAGCCCGGCCACCGTGATGGCAAGCGCGCCGCTGGAAAGGCTGTACGCGACCGGGAAAGTCAGCGTGTCACCGGCCAGCACGGTCTGATCGTAGCTCGCCGGTGACGGGGCATATGTGAAGCCGCCGGTCGTGACGTTGGCCGCCGCCATACGCCAGCGCCCGGTGGCGGCATTGCCGATCACGGTGGACGCCGTGTGCGTGGTGTTCGTGCCCGAGGGCGCCGTCAGCGTGACGGCAGCGGCGGTGCCGTTGGGAAGACCGGTGATGGGCAGTTCGACGACGGCCGGCAGCGCGGCATAGGTGATGCTGCCCGATACCGACTGTGCCGACAACACATTCACCACCTGGGACGACGGCGAGCCATTGTAGGCGCCGCTCGAGGTGCGCACGTGCGCGGCGGTGATGGTGTACGCGCCGGGCGTGAGGCCGGTGATGGACGTCGTGGTCGTGATGGTGCGCGCATACCCATTGGGCCCCGTCACGGAAACCTGCGCGTTCTGACCCGCGGGCAGACCATTCACCGTGAGAGCGAGCGTGCCGGTGGGCGCCGCAGTGGCCGCATACGACACGGTGGCGCCCGCTGCCACGACCGACGCCTGCACCTGCACGGTAGTGG
The DNA here is from genome assembly GCF_037190085.1 of Gemmatimonas aurantiaca. Classification (NCBI taxonomy): domain Bacteria; kingdom Pseudomonadati; phylum Gemmatimonadota; class Gemmatimonadia; order Gemmatimonadales; family Gemmatimonadaceae; genus Gemmatimonas; species Gemmatimonas aurantiaca. The sequence continues at coordinate 1,379 of NZ_JBBCJO010000008.1, read as the reverse complement.
ACGCCGGCGTCGGCGCATACGTGACCCCATTCGCCGTCACCGAGGTCGCGGCAATGGTGTAACTCCCGATGGTCAGACCCGTGAGCGTCGTGGTTCCGGGGAGTGTACGTGAGAAACCATTGGGACCGGTGATGGTCACGTTGCCATTCGAGCCGGCAGGAAGACCCACCACGGCGAGCGCGAGGCTGCCGGTTCCCACTTCATATCGCACCGACAGCTTCACGGCATCGCGGTCACGGACCGTGCGCGATTGGCTCGTGGGATTGGGCGTGTAGGTGCTGGCCCCCACGGTCACGGGCGACGCTTCGAGCGTCCAGTCTCCCAGTGCGGCGTAGTCGACGGAGTCGGTGCGGGTCGCGGTCTTCACGGCGCCGGTGGGGCTGGTGAGCCGGAGATTGGCCGACACGCCGGAGGGCAGTCCCGCCACATCGACGATCACGAGCGCGCGCCGCAGCAGCGCGTCGAACGAAATGATGATGGACTGCGGTCGCAGCCCACCGTCGACCATCACGGTCTGCGTGGATTCGTCCGGTGCGACGCTGGTGCCGGCCACGACGGCCGCATCGGCATTGACGGTGTAGGCGCCGGGTGCGAGGCCGCGCAGGGTGTCACCGCTGCTGGCCTGCTGCCGGTATCCTCCGGGACCCTGCACCGTGACTCGGCTCTTCAGGCCGGCCGGGAGTCCCCGTGATTCCACTATCAGTTGTCCGGTGGCGCCTGAAGCGTGGCCGTTGTCGGGATCGTGTATGGGGGCGGCGGGGTTCTCGGTGCAAGCGCCGAGGAGAAGGGCAGCAACCGTCAGGGTGCGGACGGCGGCCTGCGCAACATCGCAACGGGCACGCGAACGGAGAGAAGAGAGCCTTGTCATGCCGGGCAGACGATCCACCTGTGTTTGGAGTCATCGGTTTGTGCCGGCAATGTGATACCATTTTCCGCAGCTGGCTCAGCCATATGTTACGGGCATCACAGGGATGTGCAGAAAAGTTCCATCTCTGTGACGCAGGGCACGAAAGTGCGTCTCTGTGACGGTGAGACCGTGCGTCTGCCTTGTGCATTCTGCGCCGTTTTTGTGCAGGGCTCTCATGTGCCGCGGTATCATTGTTCGTCGCTGCGACTGCATTTCGCTGTCATTTCGTTTTCGCTCTCCGATTCTGTTTCCGATGACGGACACCGCTTCAACATCCCTCGCTTCCTCCTTCTTCCGTACACAACTCCTCGCGCGTATCGACGACCGCTCCGCGGTCATCGGGGTGATCGGGCTGGGGTATGTGGGCCTGCCGCTGGCGATGGAGTTCGTGGCGGCCGGGTTCCGGGTGATTGGCTACGACGTGAGCGCGCGGGTGGTGGACGCGCTGATGGCGGGGCAGTCGCACATCCAG